>DAHUYY010000005.1 GCA_027306845.1 Vulcanimicrobiota bacterium
ATGGAGAAGTCGACACGAACGCCCCTCACCTCACGCGAGATCTGCGCGGCGCAAAAATGCGCGTTGGAAAATATAAGGAAGGGTTGCTACCGGGACCGGGTAACTCCTTTCCACGAAGAATGCGAAAAATATTAGTCAGACCTTATAATAAAATGTCGACGAGCATAAAACAAATCGATGCTTGATATTCTTTCTCGTATTGTGAACCTGCAAGACAAAGGGCGCGAGATCGCGATCGCGACGCTGGTAGAAGTGCGCGGATCCTCCGCGCGCGATCCGGGCGCAGCCTTCGCCGTCAGCGATAACGGCGAGCTCCTCGGTGCCATCGGCGGCGGATGCGTGGAGGCGGCGCTGGTCGACGAAGCCCGCGAGGTCATGCGAGAAAGAAAAGCGCGAAGCATTTCCTACGGGCTCACGGAGCGCGAGGCGGGAGAGGTGGGGCTCGCGTGCGGGGGCACGTTAACGATTTTTCTCGATCTCCCCGACCCGAACTACTGCGCGGAGTTAGAACGAACGTGCGATGAGCTTATCGCTCACGCGCTACGAATCGATGGTGAAAAAAGCGGCGCGCGAATGGCGATCTATCCGAATAGCCGGTTTGGTACCTTAGGGGGCGTCGGCCTCGACGACGCAGTTGCGAGATACGTGTACGATCGTCCGCTGCGTGAAGCGGTGCGGGCCAATCTTGGTGGAGCGAGCGTATTTATCGCACCGAAGCGCATCGCGCCGCACATGTATGTGTTTGGCGCCCTCGATTTTGCCGCAGCGACGATCGAGGTTGCGCACGCGCTTGGTTACGTGGTGACGCTCTGCGACGCCCGTTCGGCTTTTGCAACCAAGGCGCGCTTTCCGAATGCAGATCGCATCGTCGTTGCGTGGCCGCACGAATTTCTGGCTGCGGCGCCGATCGACGAACGAACTGCGATTGTTTCGTTCACGCACGATGAAAAATTCGACGTACCGTTACTTCTGGCGGCGGTGCGCTCTCGCGCCGGATACGTCGGAGCGGTCGGTAGCCGCGCGACGCACGCTCGCCGTGCCGAGGCGCTCCGCCAAGCCGGAATGACCGAGGCGGAGCTCTCGCGGATCTGCGCGCCGATCGGGCTCGATATCGGAGCGCGAACTCCGCAAGAGACGGCGCTCGCGGTGCTCGCCGAAATCGTCGCGGTGGAACGCGGACGCTCGGGCGGAAGGCTCTCGCACGCAACGGGCGCGATTCGCGGCAGAGTCGGAGCGTGAAGGCGAATGCCGTCGTCCTCGCCGCGGGTGCGGCGCGGCGCATGGGCGAGCAAAAGCTGTTGCTCGAAATCGGCGGCGTTCCGATGCTCGCGCGCGTGCTCGCTGCATGCGCGCATCTTCCGACACTCGTGGTCGGAGCAGCGAGCCTGCGCTCGTTCGTGGAGCGCAGCGGCGCTCGCTATATCGCGAACGACGAGCCGGACTTGGGAATGTCGCACTCACTCGCTCTCGGCAACGCTGAGGCCGAGCCCGGTGCTGGGCTCTTGGTGCTCCTCGGCGATAAACCGCTCGTGACGCGCGAACTGATCGACCGGGTCCTCGCGGAGGCGGGTGGGAGCGATATTTGTTTTCCGCAGCGCGAGGGCGTCGGCGGCCACCCGGTCTATCTCTCGCCCCACGCGCGCGAACGAATCGCAAGCCTTCCACGCGGTGACTCGATTCAACGTTTACGCGACGACCCCACGTTGCAACGCCGAGCGCTGGAGATCGCCGAGATCGGCGCCTATGCCGATGTTGACGATGTCGAAGCACTCGATCGCATGCGAATCTGCACCGGGATTCAAGAGCCCTAGGTTCGCGCCGTTCTGAAGGTAGCCGTGCGCGCGCATCTAAAGGCGCCGGGTACGAGCGACAAGCGAGGAACGGTATGGCCGATACGACGCATCACTATCGCGTGCAAATGACCTGGACTGGAAGCAACGGTGTTGGAACCACCTCCTATCGAAGCTACGGGCGCGAATACGAATTAACGGTAAATGGAAAGGCGACGATGCGAGGCTCCGCCGATCCACAGTACCGCGGCGATCCAACCTTGTGGAACCCCGAAGAACTTTTTCTTGCTTCGCTCAGCGCGTGCCATCAACTATGGTATCTCCATCTCTGCGCGAACGCCGGGGTTGTCGTCCAAGCGTACGAAGATCGGGCGGAGAGCAGCATGGTCGTTCACGACGACGGAAGCGGTGAATTCGTCTCGGTGCTCCTGCGCCCGGCGGTCACCATCGCCCGTGGCTCGAGCCGCGAGCGTGCGATCGCGATGCACGATGAGGCGGGCAAAATGTGCTTCCTCGCTCGCTCGGTCAACTTTCCGGTCGCGCACGAACCGGCGGTCGCATTCGAACCGAGCGCATCGTGATACGACGATATGCCGCGGTAGCGCTTCTGCTCTTCCTCGCCGCGTGCTCGCACGGGGCGCGAGTCAACGCACCGCCGGGCACCGTACGCTTTGCAATCGCCGCCGACCCGACGACGCTCGATCCGCTCTTTCTTACCCCCGATGCAGCTTCGGTCGATCAACAGATCGCACGTCTGCTCTTCGAACCCTTCGTCGATCTCGACGCGCGCGGAGAGTTGGTTCCGGTGTTGCTTCGCACGATTCCCACGCAGAGCAATGGCGGTATCTCCGCCGACGGGCGCACGATCGTCTATCACCTGCGTCGCGGAGTTCGCTGGAGCGACGGGCAGCCGGTAACGAGTGCCGACGTGCTCTTCACCTTACACGCGATTCTCGACCCGAAAAACCCGGTTCGAACGCGCGAAGGATATAAACTCATCGACCGCGCCGTAGCGCCGAACGCATATACCGTCGTCCTGCACCTGAAAAAGGCCTGGGCGCCCGCCGTCGCGACGTTTTTTTCGTATGGAATCGAACCGTACGCTGTCGTTCCCGCTCACGTGCTCGCTCGCGTGCGTTCCTTGCGAACCGCACGCTTCAACGGCGACCCAACCGTCAGCGACGGCCCTTATCGCTTCGTTTCCTGGCGGCGCGGCGACCGGTTAACCTTGAGCGCCAATCCGCTCTATTGGCGCGGAGCGCCGAAAGTAAAGCGGATCGTCGCGCGCATCGTCACCGACCCCGGAACGAACCTCACCTTGCTGCGAACCGGCGAGATAGACTGGAACCTCATCGCTCCCGCGCAACAGGCGGCGCTGCGAGGCGCGAGATCGATTCACATCATGCGCGTTCCGACCAGCGTGATCGCCGGTATCGCAATGAATCTCGGGCACGGCCCGCTTCGCGACCTCCGAGTGCGACGAGCGATCGCCGAAAGCATCGACCGCCGCGCGATCTCGCGCAAAATTACGCTTGGCGTCTATCCCGTCGCCGAAACGCTACAGCCGAGCTATTCGTGGGCGCTCGACCGGAAGGTGCGCGCTCCCGGGTACCATCCAAAGCGCGCCGATGCATTGCTGCGAGCCGCAGGTTGGCGGCGCGGCCCCAACGGCATGCGCGCGAAAAACGGCAAAGCGTTGCACCTCCTCTACGTACAGTTCCCCGAATCGACGACCGGCGTTCTCGTCGCAACGTTTATTCAGCAGGCGCTCGAGGCGCGTGGAATAGCCGTAACGTTGAAGAGCGTGAGCAACGCGCAACTCTTTCTGCCGAAAGACGGCACCTTAGCGCGCGGGCAATTCGACCTCGCGTATATTCCTTGGACGATGGGAATCGATCCCGACGACTCGTCGATCCTTCGGTGCGGCGCTTCGGAGAATTACATGCGCTGGTGCGACCCGGTCGTCGACCAACTCGAGCGGCGGGTGCTCGAAACGAGCTCGCGCCGCGTTCGGCGGCGGCTCTACGGACGCATCGAAGCGCGCGTCGCCTCCCAGGTGCCGCTCCTCGTGCTCTTCGACGCAACGTATCTCTATGCGTACGATGAAAGGCTTGAGGGCTTTGCGCCGAATCCCGTCCTTCCGACCGCTACTGCTTGGGCCTGGCGCGTACGTTCGGCCCTCTCTCGGAGGTAATGCATGTCCGTTGCTGCTGTCGTCGGCGCCGCCCTCTCGCATATCTATCTCGTGTTTTACGCGCTCGCCGTTATCGTTTGGTGGAGAACGATGCGAAGAGCACGCTCGGAGCACCGCGCGCTCGACAGCGCATTCGTGTTTTGGGGAGAGTTGCTCTTTTGGTACGGGGGGCTCACCCTCATTTGGGCGGGCTTCTTTCACGGGTACGAACAGAGCATTGCCGCGAGGAGCATCGGCTGGCAGCCGAGCCCCTTCGAATACGAACTCGGTTGGTTCGAAATTGGTATCGGCCTTGCGGCGCTCCTTGTCCGGCGACAGAACTACGGTTATCGGCTCGCGTTAACGATTCCGATCGTGATTTTCTCGTTCGCAGCCGCCGCGCAACATATCGCGCTGATGCTGACGAAACATAATTTTGCGCCGAACAACGCCGGGATGATGCTATGGCTCAACGATATCATCATGCCGCTGATCCTCGCCTGGGCTGCTTTTGCCGCGCGAGATGCCGGCCGCTGAACTCGGCCGGCATCTTATCGCCTATTTAGGGTAGCGGAAGTAGTGCCGATAACTCGTGCGGCATCGCAATCGTAATGATGCCGGGAACGTAGAGGAGCGGACCGCCGGCGGCGGCGCTCGCAACGTCGATACGCACCAACGCATTATCGCGCATGTCGATAACGTACGCACTCGCTCCGCCGGGTGTAAACGCAGCCTCGAACGGGGCGCCTCCGCCGACGAGGTCGGGAAGCGAGCGACGCGCCGGGAGATCGATCGGCGTTACCGAGATACCGTCGAGATTCGGAACGTAGGCAAGCTTGCCGTTCGGTGCGATCGCCACCATCTGTGCCTGTGCGCCTGCAGGAAGAACAGCAAGCGTTTGCAGCGTTGCGGCGTCGAGCACGGAGACGTCGTCGCTACGATTGTTGGCGACATAGAGCGTGCGTCCGTCGGGTGAGAGCGCGATCCCCGTCGGTTCGCGGCCGACGGCGACTGCCGGGAGCGCGCGCTGCGTCTTTAAATCGACGGGAGTAACGGTATCGGCGCCCTGGTCGGTGACGTAGATACGCGAAGCATCGGGAGCGACGGCGATCCACCGCGGCGCCTTGCCAACCGCAATCGGTGCGCCGACCTCGAACGTTGCAACGTCGATGCGCTCCACCGTGTCGGCACGATAGTTCGCAACCCAGATTCCGTTGCCGTGCGCAGAGAGCGCGAGTCCGTCGGGGCTCTTCACCGGAATCGTCGCGACCACGCGGCGAGCGAGCGTATTAATAACGGTGACGCTATCGCCACCGCGGTTGCCGACGAAGAGCATGCGGTTGTTGCGCGAGAGAACCGCATCGAGCGGATGGCGCCCAACGGCGATCGCCGCTCCGCGGGCCTTCGTGCGAAGGTCGTAGGGGATCACCGTTCCTTTCGAGCGGTCGACAAGCCATGCAAGGGTATCGGGGTCGATCCCGTTCGCGGCGGTGCGATAGAGTCGCAGCGCGGGGAAGCGGGCGCCGTTGCCCGCACGCGCGATGATGCGGATATCGTAGAGCCCCGCCGGCGCGCCGGCGCTTGCGAGCGTCAGCGGGATATCGATACGCCCGTCGCCGGGCACGCTGAGCGAACCCGTCGACGGTGAGACGCCTGCGGGCGAAGCGACCGCGCTGCTCCACGTAACGCGATGCGCGCGCGAATCAGGATTGGCGATGGCGAATCCGTCGGGAGTGCGAAGAATCGTCATCGCCGTCGATGCGGGAAAATGTACGTTCGCGGGCGCGTAAGAAGGCGGAGCGTCGGCGCGAGCGCTTCCCCACGAGCGATTCGGCTGCGCCGCGAGCGTAAACGCAAGATGCAACCTGCCGCTCTGCGGCAGCGCGATCCAGGGGCGACTCCACGGATGCCCGTCGACTGCGAGACTCCGAACGTAGGGCATATTCGGTGCGGCCTGCGGTGCATCGATGGTGATAACGGGGCCGTGCGAGGGCGTGATGACCGCATGCGTAAAGAGCGGCGCACCGAGATCGAGATAGCGTTCGGCCGGGTTCTGCGGATAGAGCCCGAGTGCGCTCCACACGTACCACGCACTCATCGTTCCGAGATCGTCGTTACCCGGGAGCCCATCGGGGCGATCGCCCCATAAGCGCGTCATCGCCGCGCGGGTGACGCGCTCTTCACGCCACGGCGCGCCTGCCGAAAGATAGGCCCACGGGCTGCCGATGCTCGGCTCGTTCCCGAGCCACGCGTAAGGTTCGCTCTGCCCCGCATTGAGATGGGTAAAGAATGTATCGAGGCGTTTTCGCGCCGCGGCGCGGCCGCCCATACCTTGGAAGAGATCGCGGAGATCCTGCGGCACCATCCAGGTATATTGCGCGGCGTTCCCTTCCTGGAAGCCGCTCTGCCCATTCTCCCCGATCTTCGTGCGTTCGAATGCACCACCGGGGCCACGCGGCGCGATCTCTCCGAGCGAACGATCGAAGAGGTGCGACCAATTCGAACTGCTTTTAAGAAACGCCGCGGCGACGGCGCGTTCGTGGAGCGCGCGCGCAAATGCGGAGATCGCGAAATCATCGAGACTATATTCCAGCGTCTCGGATGCGCCGTTTGGAACCGGAGAGACGGAGGTCGTGTAGACGTTGGGGATATAGCCGAGACGATTGAAATCGCCGCCGGCGGGGCGCTCCTGGTACCAGCCGAATGCCGGAGGGGCGTTGGTATCGTTCGCACCCTTCACCATCGCGGTTAACGCGCGGTGGAGCGAAAAATCTCTCGCGCCGAAGGCGTATGCACCGGCGATAACCGGATCGACGGAATCGCCACCCATCACGCTCGTCGGCGCGTTGGCGAGCGCCCAACGCGGCAGCCAACCACCCTGGCCTGCAGCATCGACAAGCGACTGCATCATATCGCTCGTGCGATGCGGAAAGAGCAGCGCGAGCAACGGAATTTCGGTGCGATAAATATCCCAGTCCGAAAAATTCGCATAAAACGCATGCCCCGCCGCCACGCGATGCACCTTCCCGTCGAAACCCCGATAGCGGCCGTCGGCATCGCTAAAGAGATTGGGGTGCAGCATCGTGTGATAGAGCGCGCTATAAAACGTGCGCAAGTTCTCGGTGCTGCCGCCGGAGACGCGGACGCGGCCGAGGACGCGATTCCAGCGTTCGAGCGCGCGATCGCGAACCGCGATAATACTCCAGGAGCGTGCCGATTCACGGAGGTTTCGCCACGCGCCGCGCTCGCTGACAAACGAAATCGCTACTTGCATGCGAACGCTGCGATGCGTCGTCGTGTCAAAGCGCAGCCAAGCGCCTGCGGTGCGCCCGGCACCGTTATCGTAGAGCCCCGATGCGGCGAAGGGGCGATTGAAGCGTGCCGCCATATAGATCGTAAAGCGATCCGGCATGCCGCAAAAATGTCCGCTCTGCGCGCTTGCTTCCAGCGCATTCGTTCCAATGATGCGGATGGTGGCATTACTGACGCCGGCTTGGTCGGAGGCGGGGTTGACGGCGAGCAGTGCATCTTGCGAACGAGGGAAGGTGAAGCGGCCCAACCCGCTGCGCGAGCGCACCGTGAGTTCGCTGCGAATCCCCGGTTTTCCGAGCGTTACCGCGTAATAACCCGGCACCGCGATTTCGTTGACGTGAGAGAACGGCTGCGAGATACCCTGCAGCGTTCTCGGTGGCGAGCCGACGAGCGGCAGCACCGCAAAATCTCCGAAGACGTTGCAACCGGGGCCGCTGAGGTGCGTCATGCTAAAACCGGTGATCGTCGAATCGTTGAATTCATAGCCGCCGCCGGCATTCTGTGACGGCGTATCGGGGCTCCACTGGAGCATGCCGAAGGGAACGTCGGCGCCGGGAAAATCGTCGATCGGGCCGCCGAGCGGCGTTCCCGACGTGCCGACGAAGGGATCGACATACGAGACCGGAGTCGTCGTCGTGCGCGCCGCGGCGGCGACGGAGGTGCCGAAGAGTGCGAGCGCTACGAATGCTCGCAAAACGTTCCGTAGCACTCGCATCTCCTAAAGCGCCTTCACTGCAGAGGTGAGCGCATCGACGCTTGCCTTCGCATCACCGAAGAGCATCGAGGTGTTCGGCATCTCGTAGAGCGGATTGTCGATGCCGGCGAAACCCGAGCGCATCGAGCGTTTGAGCACGATGACGTTCGCAGCTTTATCGACGTCGAGAATCGGCATGCCGTAGATCGGCGAGCTCTTCACGCTGCGCGCCGCGGGATTCGTGACGTCGTTCGCACCGATAACCAGGGCGACGTCGGTCGTCGAAAATTCCGGGTTTGCATCTTCCATGTCGAGCAACTGTTCGTACGGAACGTTCGATTCGGCGAGCAAGACATTCATGTGCCCGGGCATGCGGCCGGCGACGGGATGGATCGCGTAGAGCACCTGAACGCCGCGCTTCTCGAGTTGGTCGGCGAGCGCTTTTACGGAATGCTGTGCCTGCGCGACCGCCATACCGTAACCCGGAACGAAGATGACTTTCGATGCATACGCTAACATGATCGCGACATCGTCGGCACCGGCGCTGCGAATTTGCTGCGGCCCGCCGCTTCCCGCTGCGGGTTCGCTGCCGCCGCCCGAACCAAAGGCGCCGAAAAGCACGTTGGTGAGCGGGCGATTCATCGCCTTCCCCATCATCACGGTCAGCAGCGTTCCGCTCGCACCGACGAGGGCGCCGCAGATGATCAGCAGGGTCGAATTGATTTCAAAGCCGGTCACGGCGACCGCCAAACCGGTAAACGAGTTGAGCAACGAAATGACGACGGGCATGTCGGCGCCGCCGATCGGGAGAACGAAGAGCACGCCGAGCAGGAGCGCGCAGATCAGCAGCCCGACGAACGCCAGCACCGGCATCGTTCCCAGCGTGACGACGAACCACCCGGCGAGCCCGAGAATCGTCAATAAGATTAGGCCGTTGACGATTTGCTGGCCGGGATAGGTGATCGGTCGACCGGTCATGAGCTCTTGGAGTTTGAGGAACGCGATGATGGAGCCCGCGAAACTCAAGCATCCGATGATCGCCGAAAGAACCAGCGATACCGAAACGACGGCGTTCTCGCCGTTGCCGCTTGCGAGAACGAAGAATTCCAGCGTCGAGATCGCCGCTGCAGCGGCGCCGCCGGCGCCGTTATAGAGTGCGACCATCTGCGGCATCGCCGTCATTTTCACACGCAGCGCTGCGACGATACCGATCGTGCCGCCGAGAATGACGCCGACGAGAATCGCCCACCAGCCGACGCCTTGTGTCTGTAGGAGCGAGGAGACCAACGCAATCGCCATGCCGACCATTGCGAGTTGATTGCCGGCGCGCGCGGTGGGCGGAGAATTGAGTTGATGGAGGCCGTAAATGAAGAGCGCGACCGCGACGAGATTTGCGAGGCTAAGAGCGACGGTCATGAACGCGGCCCCTCTTTCTTCTTAAACATTTGCAACATGCGTTCGGTCACCGCGAACCCGCCGAAGACGTTAATGGCTCCCAACGTGAGGGCGGCGACACTGATAACGGTCAGCATCGGCGAGGTGGGGCCGGCAAAGAGCGTGCCGACGACGACGATCGCACCGATAAACACGATGCCGTGAATGGCATTCGTCGCCGACATTAACGGCGTGTGCAGCGTCGTCGGTACCTTCGAAATAACCTCGAACCCAACAAAGACCGCCAAAAGAAGAACGGTCAATAATTGTATGAGGTGGGCGATATCGTTCACTGTGCCGCTCCAATCAGAGATTTACCGTCGTGAACGATACAGGCGCCCGCGATGACATCATCTTGATAATCGAGGGCGAGGGTACCGTCTTTCGCAAACGGCGAGAGTAGGGCGAAAAGATTACGCGAGTAGAGTTGGCTTGCGTTGTAGGGCATCGTTGCAGGCAGGTTGGTCGTGCCGACGATCTGCACGCCGTTTTCCGTGATAACGGTTTCGTCGGGTTTTGTGAGGGCGCAATTGCCGCCGGCCTCGGCGGCGAGATCGACGATCACGCTTCCCGGTGCCATCGCGGCGACGGCGGCTTCGGTAATGAGGATCGGCGCTCGCCGCCCCGGAACCAGCGCGGTTGTAACGATGACGTCGTTTTTACCGATCTGTTCGACCATCCATTCGCGCTGTCGTTGCTGCTGTTCGGGCGTGAGCTCTTTTGCATAGCCGCCCGATCCCTCGGCGCTCTCGCCGAGATCGAATTCGAGAAATTTTGCACCGAGCGATTGCACCTGTTCGCGAACGACGGCGCGGACATCGTAGCCGCTGACGACCGCGCCGAGGCGGCGCGCCGTCGCGATCGCCTGCAGCCCTGCCACTCCGGCGCCGAGCACGAGTGCCTTCGCCGGCGGAATAGTCCCCGCTGCAGTGGTGAGCATCGGGAAGAACTTCGGCAGCGCACTCGCCGCGAGCAAGACCGCCTTGTAGCCGGCGATGTTGCTTTGCGATGAAAGCGCGTCCATGCTTTGCGCGCGCGTGATGCGCGGTATTTTCTCTACCGCGAGTGCTTCAATTCCCGCCGAGGCGAGACGCTCGGCGTACGATGGGTCACCGAGAGGATCGAGAAAACCTACGAGAAGCGCGCCCTTTTTGAGGCGCGCTAATTGATTTTCGGTCGGACGACCGACACAGAGCAAGGCATCGGCGGAAGAAAGGAGTTCGTTTTCATCGGCGACGATGCGAGCCCCGGCCGATTCGTAAGCGGAGTCCGGAAAAGAAGCGGCGCGACCTGCATCGCGCTGTACGTGAATTTCCAGCCCGAGTTTTTTAAATTTGGAGACGCTTTCGGGAACGAGCGCGACACGACGTTCGCGCTCGGCGCTCTCACGCGGTACGGCAAGTATCATCTGCGGGGCATACGGCTCCCGTGCAGCGACTCCTATCGCAATTCGGTCATGAGAATAATAAGGAGCGCCGAAAAGCCGACGATACCCCCGACGTGCGCGAGCAACTCGCGGCGTAGGCGGCGCAGATGCGCGTATGCAATTGCGAGATCGAAGGCCGAGAGCAGGAGACCGAGCGCAGCGAAGACCGTAAGCTCGACAAGGTCGTGCCGCAGGGCCGTGGCAAGGATCGCCGCGGCGAGGATCGCGTCGCGCGCCCCGGTCGCCCGGACGAAACCGAGCGCAGGCCCATCGCTCACCGGCAGCCCGTAGGCCTCTGCGAGCCGCCCGGGGGCGAACAACGCGAGCACCCCGATTCCCAGCAGCGCGAACGCCGCGAGGAACGAGAGCGCGATGCCGAGCGATGGAAAGATCACGTCAACGCTATGCGGGTTCGCAGCGAACCGATGCGTTCGATCCGCACTTCGAGCAGATCGCCGTCGCGCAAAAATTCGGGCGGCGTTCGGGCAAAGCCCACGCCTTCGGGCGTACCGGTGGCGATGACGTCGCCCGGAAGCAACGTCATACCGCGCGAGAGCTCGGCGATAATGCGCGGAATCGAAAAAATCATCTTCGCCGTCGAACTGTGCTGTTTTTCAACGTCGTTGACGTACATTGCAATGTCGAGTGCTTGCGGATCGCCGATTTCGTCGGGGGTGAGGATAGCCGGGCCGAGCGGACAGCTCTCGTCGAGGCTCTTGCCTTTCATCCATTGAACGTGAGCGCGCTGAAGATCGCGCGCGGTGAGATCGTTGCAACACGTATAGCCGAAGATCGCTTCGAGGGCGCGGCTTTCATCGACGTCGCGACAGTGCATTCCGATAACGACTGCGAGTTCTGCTTCGTAATCGTACTCGCGCGAGATCGAGGCATCGAAATGCGCCACGGCGTCGGGCCCGAGCACCGCCGTCGTCGCCTTCGTAAAGAAAGTCGGAACATCGGGGAGTTTGAGGTCGCGCCCGGCCGCACGAGCGCCTTCCATTGCATGCTCGAGGTAATTACGACCGACGCAGAAGACATTGCGCGGCGGAACGACCGGCGGGCCGTAGACGAGCGCCGCGGCATCGAGCGTCGGCGCGCCGATCCGTTCGTTGCGTCGCTCCGGCGGCAGTTCGATGAACGAGCGCATATCGGGCGCGTCGATCGGGGCGACGAGACTCTCGCGTACGAGCCCGGGCCGCAGCGTTCCATCGTCGTCGAAATAGGAAATCAGCCGCATGGACTACTCCTTACGGCTGGTGAGATGGAGAAAACCGCAGTAGCGGCATTCGTACGTTCGTAGCATTGCAGCGGTTCCGTTCATCAGCATGTGCGCGCGTGCCTCTGCCTCGCTATGAAAGGTATCTTTCGTGCCGCAACTTCGCTCGCGGTCGGCTTCGCTGCGCGGTCGATCCATGCGGCGTTAGCCGGCAGGGTGGTGCGTCGGCTTCGGAGTGGGTTTGAGCAACTTCTTTAAACTCGGAAGGTTGGGGTGCTCGTGCTCTTGCTGAAGACGTTTCGCGTCGTCGACCATTTGGTTGGCAGCACCGGGATCGTTGCCCCAATTCCCGCCCGCGCGCACGAGCGCGACGTTCCGCACGATGCCGTGGGTATGCGGGTTGTAATTGAAGGTGACGCGATAGAGACCGACCAGCGCCGTTCCATCGGGGCGACGGATCCACATCTGCAGGACATTACCCAGCGTATGCGCGTTAAAATTGAGATCTTTACAGCCGTGCTTCTGCGTCACGCGCACCACCTGGCCGAGCCGGTTCACCTCGACCACGAACTCGGTATGGAGTGCGACCGAGGGCGGGCGGGGCGTCATCAACGGATGCGTGGCGGCCGCACGAGCGATCGGTGCGAGGGCGGGCAGGCCGAGGATCGCGGCGGCAAGCAGGGCGGCGAATGGATAGCGAAGTTTTCTCATGAGCGTGGGGTTAACGATTCGTAGGGGCTGGGGGTTCCGCCTCCGAAGCGCGCTCTGCTCATGGTACGTCGTTTTCGCGCGCTCGGGCTCGCCTGCGCTCTCCTCGTCCTTTCGCTCGCCCCGGTGGGGGCAGCCCGGCCTATCGTCGATCTCCATCGGCTCGACGGATATTTCGCGCTCTTTGCCCACGATAGCGACGTGCCGTGGCAACCGACCGTGGTGCGGCTCGACACCTACTCCAGCGCGCCGGTGAGCTTTGCCGCATACGCCGTCGACCCCGGTGACGTGCTGACCGCCGGCAGCAACTCGCGCCCACGCGCGATCGACGTGAGTCGGCGAAAAGCGGTCGTGCGCTGGAACTTCACTCCGCCGGGGGGCTATCGCTTTCAAGCGAACGTCGTGCAGGTGCCGCTCGGATCGCGCGCGGGGTTCTACGTCATCGAAGCCCGGCGAGGCGGCGTCGGCGAACAAGTGTGGATCGATCGCACCGATGTCGGCATGATCGCCAAACAGACGCCGGGCGGGCTGATGATCTACGCCGCCGATCTGCGCACCGGAAAACCGCGCCCGCACATGCGCGTGATGTTCGTCGTGAATAGCCGCTTCGTCGTGCGGTACACCGATGCGCGCGGAATCGTGCGTTGGGAGCGCGCCCCCTGGCCGGTTTTTGCACTCGGTCAGTGGGGCAGCAGCTATGCGTTCGTCTCGCTCTTGCCGCAAGCACCGCTTCCGCCCGAGATACTCGGCGTTCGTTTGGAGAGTGCGGTCGTGCATGCCGGCGAGAGCGTACGCATCGTCGGATTCGCACGCACGCGCGACGGCGAACTCCTTCGCCCGGCTCGCGGCGACGTCACGGTGAGCGTTCGGAACGGCCCCGTCTCGATCGCCGACGTGCGCGTGCCGCTCGATCGCGCCGGTGCATTTTCAACGACGGTTGCGATTCCCACGAATGCTCGGAGCGGCGATTACGCAGTGCTCGCGCAGGGCCTTTCGGGCATTGCCGGCGCGACGTTGCACGTCGACGCCGACGCCGACGGCATCGCACTCAACGTGCACTCGGCCTGCAACGGGCGCTGCCCGGCGAACGCCGATATTCCGTTGCGTATCGAAGCGCGTCGTGACGGCCGCGCCGTCGGCGACCTTCCGATTCAGGTAACGATCGTGCGTTCGCCGCACGTCGTCGTCGGTTTCGAAGAGAAACGCCGGCCGTGGGCGATCTCGAAATGGTTGGAAACGACGGTGCGCACCGATGCAAACGGCGCGGCCGACCTCTCCATCCCGATGCCCACCGATGGGCTCGCCTCGACCTACGGTGTGACGATCTCCTCCGGTGGGGCAAGCGCCGAGACGCGCGTCACGGTGCCCACCGCACCCTTTACCATTCGCGTGCGGCCGTTCCATCGCCGACAATCGTTGGGTACGCCGTTGGGCTTCGATATCTACGCGAACGATGTCGACACGCTCGCGCCGCTCGGCGGGGCGAAGGTCGTCGTCACGCTCTCGCACGGCGCATCGGTGCAACGCCAAGTGCTGACGCTCGGCAGTAACGGTTTCGTTCGCGGTGCATTTAGCACGCCGGATCTCGGCACCAATCTCATCATCGCCGAGATCGATCGCGGCGGGCAGAAGGCGAAAGACGCCGACCAAATCGACGTCGTTCCACAAGCGCAAGATACCGGCGAGATCGGTAGCGCGGCGGTCTCGCTCGCACTCTCGGCCTCTCGTTACACGCAGGGAGAGCGCATCGGCGTTACCGCTCGTTCGCCCGGCGCACGCGGAAACACGCTCTTTACGTTGGAGAGTGCGTTGGGCGTGGAATCGGATGTCGCTGACGATGGAAATGGAATCGCGCACGGAGCGTTCACCGCGCGCACTGCGCTGGGAACGGTCTCCATCGGTGCGGCGATGGTGCGCGCCGGTGCGATCGCTTGGAATACGATCGCGCTTCCGCTCGATACGCCGGGGCGCCCCGCGCAGGCAAGGTTGCGAACGATCGGCGACGACGGGCGCCCCGGATCGCTTGCAAAACTCGCGATGGGCCCCTTCGCCGACGGCGCCGGCACCGTCGTGTTGCGTATCAGTCGCGGCGTTCCGTCGGGGAGCGCGCTCTTCGATGACGCGCCGGGCTTACTCGCCGTCGGCGCGACGCTCACCCTCAACAGCGCTCCCCCCGAGACGACGTGGCATCCGTGGGTCGACTCGACCGGCGAACACCCGGAGGTGCTCGGCTTCGAGCGCGTCGCGTTGCCGCCGAGCGATCTTACGATCGCGCAATCCGATACGTCGACGGTGGCGTGGAGCGTCGAGCCGTCGGCGAGCGATATTCTTCCGTTCCACCTTCCTGAAGATGCCGGGCGTTACACGCTCTCGGTATTGAAAATCTGCGATGACGGCCGCGTTGTCGCCGGCTCGATGCGGCTCGAGGTGCACTGATGGCAGACGACCGGCGCCTGCTCTTACTCGATACCTACGGCCTGGTGTATCGCGCGTTTTTCGCGCTGCCGCCATTGACGACCGTCGGCGGCGTTCCCATCAATGCGGCGTACGGTTTTACGACGACGCTGGTTAAAATTCTCGACAACGAACGGCCGACCCACGCAATTGCAGCGTTCGATCGCGGCTTGCCGGCGCACCGAATGGAAATGATGCCGCAATACAAGGCGCAGCGCGAAGCGATGCCCGATGAATTGCGCTCCCAGTTCGCCTTGGTGCGACGAGTCCTTGAGGTGTTCGGAATTCCCATCGCCGAACTCGACGGAAACGAAGCGGACGACATCATTGCAACGCTTGCCGCGCAAGCGGAGCGCGCCGGAGCGCAAACCTTGGTGGTGACCGGAGATAACGACCTTCTCCAAATCGTCGACGACGCAACGTTGGTGCTTGCTACGCGGCGCAGCGTCACCGATCTCGTGCGCTACGATCGCGCTGCCGTGCGCGAACGGTACGGGCTCGACCCCGAGCAGCTCGCCGATTACCGCGGCCTCAAGGGCGACCCGTCGGATAATCTTCCCGGCATTCCGGGCATCGGTGAAAAAACCGCAATCGCGCTCATGCAGGCGGCCGGTACGCTCGATGCGTTGCTCGCCGATCCCGCCCTCGCCGGTAAACCTCGCTGGGAGGCCTTAGTTCGCGAGCACGGCGAGCAAGCGCGGCTCTGTCGCGATGTTTCGCGCGTCGATCGCAACTTGCCGGTCGTGCTGGATTGGGAGGCAGCCCGCGTGCGCCCGCCCGATCCGGTGCGTCAATACGCACTCTATCGCGAGCTGGAATTTCGCACGCTGCTGCGCAAGTTGGAGCCGCCGCCAACGGATGAATTACCGCTCATGGCGTCGCTGCGCGCGCCCGACGGTGCATTTCGCTCGTATGTCGCCGCGGTCGACCCGCCCGATTTCGTGCAATTGGGCGAAGAATTGCAACGGATGGCGAGTGCGCCGTACGTTGCGCTCGCGATCGAGGGCGACGCTATCGGCGTGAGTGCTGCGCCGCACGCGGGGCTCTCGTTCCGACTCGATGCTTTACGCGGCGAGGCGATTCGTTCGTCGCTGGAACGCGCGCTCGCCGGTGCCGCAGCGATCGTGGGATACGATACGAAGCGACTGGTTCGCGCGCTCGATGTATACGAAGTCTCAGTTCCGACGTTCGCCGACGATGCGATGCTGGCGGCGCATTTGCTGGAGCCTTCGCGCAGTTGTACCGACCCTGCCGAGGCGGCGCTCGCGGTGCTCGACGAAGAACCGGTGCGCGATGCCGCCGTTTTCGCCGATATAGCCGCACGGGTCGCGCAGCGCGGAACCGCATTGCTGGCCGAGCGCGAACAGCTCGCTCTCTATCGCGATGTCGAGTTACCGTTGCCGCCGATTCTTGCGCGCATGGAAGAGGCCGGTTTCGCGATCGACGCGCAAGCGTTGCAAGAATTTTCGGTGGAATTAACCGCAAGCATCGCGAGCATTGCCGAGCGCATCGTCGAAGCGGCCGGAGAACCATTTAATATCGGTTCGCCGCAACAACTCGGGCGAATACTCTTCGAAAAACTCGCGCTTCCCGGCGGCAAAAAAAATAAAACGGGTTGGGCGACCGGGGCCGAGGTGTTGCAGCCGCTCGCGCGCGATCACCGAATTTGCGCCGATATTCTGGAATGGCGGGAGCTCACGAAACTCAAGAATACCTACGTGGACGTGCTGCCGGGGCTGCGCGACCCGCAGGACGGGCGCATTCATACGGTCTTCAACCAAACGGTTACGGCGACGGGGCGGCTCTCCTCGACCAATCCGAACTTGCAAAATATTCCGGTGCGCGCGGGGATCGGGCGGCGTATTCGGCGCGCCTTCGTTGCAAGTGCGCCGGGGCGATTGTTGCTGAGCGCCGACTACAGCCAGATCGAACTGCGCTTGATGGCGCACCTCTCCGGGGACGAGGCGATGCGGCGTGCCTTCCGCGAAGGGATCGATATCCACGATTTCACGGCGCGCGAGATCTTCGGCCTCGCGCCCGGCGCGCAGATCGAAAGCGAGCAGCGACGCATGGCCAAGGTGGTGAATTTCGGGCTGCTCTACGGCATGTCGGATTTCGGGCTCGCCGCGCGCCTGGAGATCGATCGTACGCTCGCGCGCAGTATCACCGAACGCTACTTCGCGCGCTTTCCCAGCGTCCGCGCCTATATCGCCAAGACGCTCGAACGGGGACGAGCAGATGGGTACGTTAGCACGATTCTCGGGCGTCGCCGCTATATGCCGGCGTTGACCTCCAGTAATACCATGCTCCGAAATGCCGCCGAACGAGAGGCGACCAATGCGCCGCTGCAAGGCAGTGCCGCCGACCTAATGAAGTTGGCGATGATTCGCGTCGACCGCGCGTTGCGGGAGAGCGGGGAGGACGCGGTCATGCTGTTACAGATCCACGACGAACTGCTTATCGACGTTGCAACCTCGGCACGCGACCGCGTCGCGGCGGTCGTTCGCGACGCGATGGAGCATGCAATGGAACTCTCCGTGCCGCTCGACGTGAGCGTCAAAGCGGGCGCGAACTGGGCCGAAACGGAGCGCTTCGATGCTTAGCGCACTCGCCGCCGCGCTTTTGATCGCCGGGCAATCCTCGCTGCCGGTTGCGACGGTAAATGCGCCGCGAGCTGCGATGCATCTGTGGGTTGCGCGCAGCGAGCGCTCGCACGAACTCGGCTTAATGGAACGGACGCATCTCGACCCGACGCAAGGAATGATCTTCGTATTCGGGCGCAATAACGAGCGCTATTTTTGGATGAAAGATACGCTGATGCCGCTCGATATGGTTTTTATCGAGCACGATGGTTTGGTGCGCGCCGTGTTTTCACGCGTGCCGGTGCTTGCGCCGGGGACGCCCGATAGCGCGATTCCGCTGATCCATGCGAGCGCGCAGTATGTCGTGGAGCTCGGTGCCGGCGAGGCGCTGCGCCTCGGTATCGTTGCCGGCGAAAAATTGGCGATTCCGTCGCTGCCGAAATAAGGTAGGGCCACGCGATGCCCGAGCTTCCTGAAGTCGAGACGATCGCGCGCGGCCTGCGCCGCGCCATCGTCGGCGCGCAGATCCTCGCCGTCGAGGTGCGGAAACCGAAGATGGCGCAGGCCCCGGCGGGGCTCGATTTCTCTGCGGCGCTGCGCGGCGAGTGCATCGAGGCCGTCGAGCGACGCGCGAAGTACGTCGTCATCGCGCTGGGTTCGGGGCGGCGCCTGCTTACCTCGCTACGCATGACGGGGCGCCTGGTCGTCCAGGCCCCGGGCGAGCGAGATTTTCCTGCGACTTACGTCGTTCTCGATCTTAGCGATGGGCGACGCCTCGCCTTCGCCGACACCCGCACCTTCGGCCGGATGCGCTTGATCGAGCCGAACGAGGCGTGGGATGCCGAGATTGGCCCCGAACCGCTCGAGCGCGCCTTTACAGGCGAGCGCTTTGGCGCTATCCTTGCGAAGCGAAGAACGCCGATCAAGGCTTTGCTTCTCGATCAGCGGCGAGTCGCAGGCATAGGGAATATCTATGCATGCGAGTCGCTTTGGCTCGCCGGAATTCGGCCGAGTCGCCCCGCAGGGTCGCTGCGGGGGCCTGCGCGCGAGCGCTTGCGCCGCTCCATCATCGATGTGCTCGAACGGGCGATCGAGATGCGCGGAACGACCGTCGACGATTATGTCGACGCCGAGGGTCTCAAAGGCGGCTTTCAAAACGCCCTTGCGGTCTACGGACGACTCGGGGAAGGCTGCCTGCGCTGCGGGTCGCCGATCCGGAGAACGGTTATCGCGGGTCGAGGCACCTGGTGGTGCGGGCAATGTCAACGGTAGTCTTCGCGAAAATAAAAAATTAAAGGCAGGACAACAATCATCTCTACCACCGAACTCGCCCATCCGCAGGGCGAAGAAGAAGATCAGCTCGCGCTCGAGCAGCGTCTTTACGAAGAATCGCTGCGCGTTCTCGACGAAGGCCAAGTTCTCAACGGCATGATCGTGCAGAAAGACAAAGACGAGTTTCTCGTCGATGTCGGCGGCAAATCGGAGGGCGTACTGCCCTTCCGCGAGTTGTCGCTCGCGATCGATCCCAAGAGCCTCAAGGTTGGGGACTCGCTCGAAGTGATGATCCATCGCATCGACGAGCTCGACGGTACCCTCTTCCTCTCCGAACGTCGCGCGCGCGCGCTCAAGACGTGGGAGAAAGTTATCGAATCGCACGAACGCGACGAAGTGATCGAAGCGACGGTCACGCAAGTCGTGAAGGGCGGCGTTCTCGTCGACCTCGGCATGCGCGGATTCGTTCCGGCATCGCAGATTCGCCGTCAGCCGGTCGGCAATTTGGAAGAAACGATCGGTCAGCAATTGCGGCTGAAGGTCATCGACCTCGACCACAAGCGCCATCGCGTCGTGCTCTCGCAGCGCCTCGTTCTTGAAGAAGAGATGCAGGCCAAGAAGCAAGAGTTGCTCGGCATGCTCGAAGTCGGACAGATCCGCGAAGGCGTCGTCGTTCGGCTCGCCGATTTCGGCGCATTCGTCGATCTCGGCGGCATCGATGGGCTGATCCACAACAGCGAGCTCTCATACGCTCGCATCAAGCACCCTTCGGAGGTCGTGAAGATCGGCGATGTCGTCAGCGTCGAAATCATGAAGTTCGATCAAGATGCCAAGAAGGTGAGTCTCTCGCTCAAACACGCGCTGCCCGATCCTTGGGATCAGCACGCGGACAAGATCTACGAGACCAACCAACTCACCGCACAGATCGTCAAAGTTACGCCGAATTATCTCCTCGTTGAGATCGTTCCCGGAATTCTGGCGATGGTGCCCAAAGGCGAGTTCGACGGTGCCGCAAACTACGCGCAGGGCCAGGATGTCAGCGTCACGCTGCTCACTGTCAACCATGCAACGCGTCGTATCACGGCCTCGATCCAACATGTCGCCGACGTTCCGTTGGAAGAGATCGAAGCGATCGCAATCGACGAAGATGTCGAAATAGCCCTTCCGGTCGCCGAGGCGGCGATTCCCGAAGCCGAAAGCGCCGTAGGCGAAACGCCGTAGTCGGCGGCTTCGATCGCGGGTAAAATGAGAGGGGAACGCGGGAACGCGTTCCCCTCTCTGCGTATGAAGCGCTTATGCGAATAGGATTGACCGGCGGGATCGGCAGCGGAAAGAGCGAGGTTGCCGCCGAGTTGGAGAGATGCGGCGCGCTCGTTATCGATACCGACGCCGTCGCGCGCGAGGCGGTCGCGCCGGGAAGCAGCGCGTTAGCTGCGATCGCTCGGCACTGGCCCGGCACCGTCGTCGACGGAACGCTCGACCGCGCCGCGCTTGCCGAGGCGGTCTTCGACAACGAGTCGGAGCGGCTCAAACTCAACGGCATCTTGCACCCCGAGATTCGGCGAATCGCATTCGCGCGCGAAGGCGAAGCCGCGCCGGGGCAGTTGATCGTGCACGTCGTGCCGTTGCTCTTTGAAAGCGACTACGCGAAACTCGTCGACCGCACCGTGCTCGTTATCGCGCCGCCGGAACAAAGAATCGAACGCGTGATGGCGCGCGATGGAGCTCAACGGGAGGCGGTACACGCGCGCATGCGCGCGCAGATCGACCCGGAACGAGCGCGCGCGCTCGCCTACGTTATTATCGAAAACGATGGTGATATCGAGCGATTGCGGAATCGCAGTCGCGATCTCTACCATCGCTTTGCAGCGGGGCCGAACGGCTGACGGCGAAGCCGCGTACGCCGCGCAGCGAGGTGACCTGCCCGCGAACGACGATGCAACGCCCGGCCGCTATGCCGCGCACGCTCCGCGAGAGCGGTAGCGAATACCCGGAAGAGCGGATCGACTTACGGTCGGGGGCGAGCCGTCCGGCGATCGTTGCTATGCTACCGGCCGGAAGGCGTGCGACGGAGTTGGGTTCCAGCGGCGCGATGAAACGCAGCGAACGTGTCGCCTGCAATCGAGCGCCGACGCCCGCGAAGGTTGCAACCACGCGGTAGAGCCCTTGCGACGGGCTTGCGCCGCGGGCGTCGAGCGCGTTCCAAACGTAGGTAACGAAAACCGATGCTCCCGAAGGGATATTGCGCGCGTGCGTTTTACCGAACTGCGCGGATTTTTCGGTGGAGACCGCCGCCGAGTGCCAAATTTCGACCCCCCCGCGATAGATCGTAAGTGCGTATTCATTCGGCGTCGCAAAAGCGACGACACGCCGGCGATCGCTCGGGTTATCGACGATGAGTTGAATGCCGACCGGATCGAGAAGATCGAAACTCGTGCGCGCGAAACGAAGCGAGAGCGCGAGCGGCGGCTGCGGTGCCGCTGCGACGAGCGCGATCAGGGCGACGGGGGCGAGGAGTCGGCGAATCACTGCCGTTCAAGAATGCGCCCCGGATAGGCGATTTCCCCCATGGTCGTGCCGTATACCGCGGTGCCGTTGACGTAGACGCCGCTGATTCCGAGCGGTGCCCGAACCGGGTGCTCGTAGGTAGCGGTGTCGGCGATCGTTCGTTCGTCGAAAAGAACGAGATCGGCAAACGCACCTTCCTGAATCAGGCCGCGGTCGCGAAAGCCGAAAATGCTCGCCGGAAGCGCGCTGCAACGGCGGACGGCTTCTTCAAGCGCAAGCGTGTGCCGCGCCCGGACGAAGCGCGAGAAGAGGCGAGGAAAGCTGCCGAACGCACGCGGGTGCGGCAAACGAAAGGGGTCGGCTTCGAAGCTATAGCTCGCATCGGCGCTTCCGATGCAGGCAAACTCCGCCGAGAGTATCGTCGCGAGATCTTCTTCGTTGAGGCAGCGCTGTAATAACGGCGTCTCGGGGCCGAGTTCGTCGAGTAAGGCGAGCGCCGCTCGTTCGCAGGAGAGGCGTCGGCGTGCGGCGATCGCTTCGATGCTTGCGCCCAACTCGGCGAGATTTCGTTCGTCGCGGACGCCACGCAACGAAATACGCTCCCAGCGGTCGCCGTAATGAAGGCGCGCGTGGAGCATCGCCGCCAACGTCGTTTCATCGTTTCGCACGCGCGAGAGGGTTGCCGGCGGGAAGAGCGCTCCCAGAGGCGACTCGTCGGCGATATACGGAAAGAGATCGCAACTCACCGGGAATCCGCGAGCGCGGTGCGCATCGAGCCGTTCGAGCGCGACGTGAACGAGCGCGCGATCCTCGCCGTATGCGTAGGAGAGACGCGCGATATGCAACGGCATCTCGTAGGTGCGGGCGAGGGCGAGCGCCTCATCGAGCGCGGCGAGCAGCTCGCGCTCGCGATCCCGTAGGTGCACGACGAGAGGAATGCCGGAATCTTTGGCAATGCGGAGCGCCTCTTGCGACGGCGGCGCGTCGCCGAAGCGCACGCTGAGCGCGCACGCACCGCGTTCGATCTCCTCGCGTTGCGCCGACGCAACGAGCGCGAGATTCAGGCGGAGCGAGCCGCGCAGGTCGCCTGCTTGCTCCACGGTTAGGGCGTCGCTGCGAACCCCTTCGATCGCCGTTGTGATTCCCGAAGCAAGCGATCCGGCGGAACTTCGCGGCTCGAGCCATCGTTGCTCTGAATGTGCGTGCACGTCGATGAAACCCGGCGCAAGAATCAGCGCCCGTGCATCGATCCGATGCCGCGCTTCGAGACCCGAGCAGTCGCCGATCCTCGCGATCCGCTCTCCGATGAGGGCGAGATCGGTCGAAAAGCGCTTTCCCCCACTCCCATCAACGATGCTCGCCTTCTCGAAAATCACTTTGAGCAATTTTGAGGGCTTTCTGAATGACGAAAGAGGCGACATGGGATTAGCATCGACAGAGACCTACATTCGAGTAAAGGAGACCGGCATCATGGCGGAGTCGGATAGGCCGCGTGAAGATTCCGGCGGTATGAGTGTTCGCGAAGCGGGTCGCCGAGGCGGCGAGCGCGTGAAGGCAAAATACGGCCCGGAGTTCTACGAGGCAATCGGCCGCAAAGGCGGCCAATCGACCAAGAAAAAATACGGCGCGGCGTTCTACGAAAGTATCGGCCAGAAGGGCGGCCAGACGCCCAAGGCGCGTCGAGAGACCCTAGAAACCGCTACGGTAGCGCGCGAGAGCAAGCCCGAATAGGGCGCTCCGGCCTTTAACGAGTGCAGGCGCCGCGAGCGAGAAGCCGCCGCGCCTCGCGCTCGATGGCCCCGCGCGAAGCCTCACCATCGGCGATCAGCGTCATCAACGCTCCCCGCCTGCTCGTCCAAGCGACATTCTCGTGCATAAATATCACCGGAACGCATGGCGTCGCGGTGAGATCTTTGCTGA
>DAHUYY010000060.1 GCA_027306845.1 Vulcanimicrobiota bacterium
CAGCAGCCCCGGGATGCCGAAAAGCTCGCCGCCGGCAAAAACGGCGAACATCACCGCAATCGGGGAGACACCGACGGAATCGCCCATGATCTTCGGAACCAGCACGTTATCGCTGATGCGTTCGACGACGAAGATAATGATCTGCACCCACAGCACCATCCACCAGCCCTGCGGCGCGCACAGAATGACGGCGATGAGTTGGCCGATCACCGAGCCCAGCATCGGGATTGCATATGAAATTGCGACGATGACGCCGAGCAGCAGTGCGAATTTGAATCCAACGATCGCCGAGAGCACCCACACGGCGATGCCGGTAATCGCGCTGACGATCACTTGCCCGGATATATAACTGCCAAAGGTCCCCGCGATCTCGGTCAACACCTTATGCGCGACCGGGCGGCGACTCGCAGGGAAGAGCGATGCGATTCCGTCGGCGATGCCGGCATCGTTCAATAGGAAAAATATCGATAGCACCAACGATGCAAAGGCTACGAATAGCCCCGTCGCCGTACCGACCAAAATCTGTCCGACCGAACCAAGTGTCGTGCCGGCGAAACGTTGCAGCGAACCCGTGCCGATATGCGTGAGATCGATGCCGTTGGTCGGAATGCTCATCTGCGGGAAATGTTGCTGGAGCGATTGTTCGACGGATACCGTCCACGCTTCGACCGCCGCGGCAATCGCGGGCAAGTTTTGCGCGATTCCCTGAATTTGCACGACCATGAGCGGAACGATGACCAGCAATGTGACGACGACGAGGAGAATTAAAACGACGAAAACGATCGCGACGGCCAACGGCTTGGGCACGCGCATCGCTTCGAGCCGTTTAACGACGGGGCGCACGCCGGCAGCGATAAAGGCAGCGATAATAAAGACCGCGAGCGTTCGCGGAATATGCATTGCGAAAAGGTAGGCGAGAACGGCGAGCAGGACGCCGGCACCGACCATGAGCGCCCGACGCCACGGGAAACTCATAGCTTCTTCCCGAGCAACCGGCGTTCGGTGCGATATCCCGCACGTTCGTAGAGCCGCTGGGCGGCGGCATTCCCCTCGGTCACCATAAGCCCGAGATACGGGGTTTCGTGTCGGCGAGCCTCTTCTTCGCAGGCGTCGAGAAGCAGGCTCCCAATACCGTGCCCGCGTTGCCCGACCTCGACAGCCATATAGGCGAGGAATGCCTGCGACAGCCCGGTCACTTCATCGGGAAGATCGAAGACCACCAGGGCAAAGCCCAAGCGCAACTCTCCCTCGGCAGCAACGAGGATCGCGTGCGACCGCGAGTGGACGATCTCGAGTAGACGCAGAAAATTCGTTCGCAACGCTTCCATCGGCGCTTCGCGAAGCGGCGAAACGCTACTTCCGAGCGATTCAACTCCACAGCGTTCGATAAATGCACGGTCGGCCGCACCCGCGGCCCGGCGCACCGTCGGCGCGCTCATGCGCCCCCTCCCGAGGTCACGGCGTCGAGTGCGGCAAGAAAGGCATCGTTCTCCTCGGGCGTTCCCACCGTCACCCGTAATCGCCCCGGCATACGCAGTGCGTCGCCCGAACGCACGATAATGCCGCGTTCGAGAAGCGCTTCGTAGGCGGCGTGCGCCGCGATCGGCACGGTGACTGCATAAAAGTTGGCGCCGCTCGGGTAGCAATGATGCCCGCGTCGCTCGAGCTCTGCCGTTACGCGCGAGCGCTCCGATGCATTGAGCAGCACGCTCTTTTCGAGGAAGGCGATATCATCGAGCGCCGCCGCCGCACCGATCGCGGCCGGGCGCGAAACGTTAAATGGTAGGCGCACCCGTTGGAGCCAACCGATACTCTCTCGATCGCCGTACGCATAGCCGAACCGCAGGCTCGCAAGGCCGTATGCTTTCGACATCGTGCGCAGCACGACGATGTTACCGCGCTCGCGCACCGCCCGAGCGAGTTCGAAACCCGGCGCCTCAAGGTACTCGGCATACGCTCGATCGATCACCAACAGTACTTCGGGCGATAGACGCTCGAAGAGCGCGCTCCACACCGGCGGTGACAGAAACGTCCCCGTTGGATTGTTGGGATCGCAAACAAAAAACGCTTTCGTGCGTGGCCCCACCGCTGCGAGCATCCGCTCGATATCGTGCACGCCGTTGAGAAGCGGCACTTCAACCGGTATCGCGCCGACGAGCGATACCGCCGACCGATAGAGCGAGAACGTCGGATCGGCGATGACGGCTTCGTCGCCCGGGTCGAGGAAACTCTGCGCGATGGTGTTGATGAGTTCGTTGCTACCGTGCCCCAGCACCACGTTTTCGGCATGCAGCCCTTCGCGCTCTCCCAATCGCTCGCGCAATTCTTCGTACGCGTCGTCGAGATAGAGATGGAGCAAGTCGGCAGAGCGTAGCGCCGCAAGTGCGAGCGGCGAGGAGCCGAGCGGATTTTCGTTCGACGCGAGCTTGACGATTCGCGCGTGCCCGAAACGGCGGCGCACCTCTTCGATGCTGTTGCCCGCCACGTAGGGTGCGATCGCACGAACCGCCGATCGGCTCACGCCCGGCGCGACCCCGGATCGTTAATCGGCTCGCCGCGAGCGCAGAGCGGGCACTCTTCGGCGGCGAACGACTCGATCGGCATCTCTAAGAGCGCTTCGAATCGCACGCCGAAATCGGGGAGGGAGCGCGCGACGATCGCACCGACGCCGATGCACTGCGCGCCGGTCGCGCGAACCAGGTCGAGCACCTCGCGAACCGATCCGCCGGTCGTGACGACATCTTCGACGACGAGCACCCGGTCCTCGGGAGCGAGCGAAAAACCGCGGCGCAAAACCGGGACGCCGCCTTCCTTCTCGACGAAGATCGCGCGCAGCCCCAACGCGCGCGCCGTCTCGTAGCCCAAAATAATTCCGCCGACCGCCGCGCTCACGACGATCGTCGGCCGCTCCGCTGCGAATCGTGCGGCGAGCGCTTCGGCAACGGGCGTGACGAGCTTCGGTTCTTCGAGAATACGAAATTTCTGCACGAAGCGGTCGCTATGCCGCCCCGAAGAGAGACGGAAATGTCCCTCCAAGAGCGCTCCGCGTTCGCGCAGCGCCGCGCGCAGTTGGGCAGCGTCGATCATGCCCGCGCCTCGACGATCTCGTCGAGGATCGCGCGCGTGGCGGCGAGACGATCGGGGGCGGTGAGAATCGGGCGCCCGACCACGATATAATCGCTCCCCGCAGCGACCGCACTACGCGGGGTCGCGATGCGCCGTTGGTCGTGCGACTCGGCGTTCTCGGGGCGAATCCCCGGCGTAAGCGCGAGAAAGTTTCCGCCGTACGCCGCCTTCAGCGCGGCAACCTCGTGAACGCTGCAGATCGCACCGTCGCAGCCTGCACTCCGTGCAATGCCCGCGAGGCGCATCGCAATACCGCCGATATCTCCACCGATACCCAACTCGTCGGCGTCGCGCTGCTCCATGCTCGTGAGCATCGTCACGGCAAATATCTCGGGGCGCGTGATTCCCAGTTGCTCTGCGCGATGCGCCGCCGCGTCGACGGCGGCATGCATCATCCGCGAGCCTCCAAGCGCGTGAACGTTGACGATCGATGCGTTCGGTCGAACGAGCCGTTCCATCGCCGCACCGACGGTGCGCGGAATATCGTGCAATTTGACGTCGATAAAGAGCCGTACGTCGCGAGCCTCCGCATGCGCGAAGATCCGCTCGGGGTACCCGCAGAGCCCTTCGAGACCGATCTTGAAAATAACATCGGTTTCGTAGAGCTCATCGATGCAGCGTTCCGCTTCCTCGGCGGTCGGCAGATCGAGTGCCACGATTAATTGGGCCATGTAGTTATCCTTCATCTCCTTCAATTTGATTGATGTTGGCAAACCCGGTGTTCGCCGCGCCGACGAGATCGCGCAGGCGGCGAACGTTTTGCTGCGTCATGTACTCGACGATTCCATCGAGAATTCCCCTCGGCGCGCGCGGGTCGGCACAGTTCGCGTGTCCCACTCCGACGGCGCTCGCACCGGCGAGGATAAACTCCAGCGCATCGCTCGCCGTCTCGATGCCACCTTGCCCGACGATCGGCACCGAGACCGCACGTGCGACTTCGTAGACTGCGAGGAGCGCGATCGGCCGAATCGCCGCGCCGGAGAGCCCGCCGGTTACATTTCCCAAGCGTGGTTTGCGTTGGTAAATATCGATCGCCATCCCACGGACGGTATTAACGACCGCGAGTGCATCGGCTCCGGCCGCGACCGCCGAACGCGCGATCGTGGCGATATCGGTAACGTTCGGCGAGAGCTTCGCGATGAGCGGCTTATCGGTCGTGGCGCGAGCGGCCCGAACGACGCGCGCCGTCAACTCGGGGTCGCAAGCAAATGTCTCGCCTTCGTGTGCGACGTTCGGGCACGAAATATTGAGCTCGATCGCGGCGATCTCGTTACGCGCAGCGAGCCGTTCGCAGACGTACGCGTAATCGTCGACGCTGAAACCGGCGACGCTGCCGATCGTCGCGCATGGCGTCTGCGCGAACTTCGCGACATCGTGCTGCAGGTACCATTCGATGCCCGGATTCTGCAGCCCGATTGCATTGAGCATTCCCGCGGGTGTATGCACGATGCGCGGCGTCGGGTTCCCCATGCGCGGTCGGCGCGTCACGCTCTTGAGCACGACGGCACCGAGACGCGAGAGATCGACATAGGGAGCGAACTCCGCACCGCTGCCGTAACAACCGCTCAACGCGACGGTTGGATAGGGAAGAACGAGCGATCCGATCCGTGCGCTCAGGTCGAATTTCGAAAGCTCTACCATCGCAACTCATGCGCCCGGAAGACGGGGCCTTCGACGCAGACGCGCGCGTGCACGACGTCGCTGCCATCGGCGTCACTCGGAGGAAAGGACGGCGCTTGCGCGCTCGTGCGCACGATCGGCACGACGCAGCCCCAGCAACCGCCGACCCCGCAGCCGAACGCTTCTTCCAGCGAGAGTTGCGCGGGAATGTTGCGCTCTTGCGCGTAGGCGGAGACGGCGCGCAGCATCGGCGTTGGACCGCAGGCGAGAATCGCTTCGGCGGCATCTTCGCGCGCGAGCAGCTCGGTCACAACCCCGTTATATCCTCGCGAGCCATCGTCGGTTGCAAGCAGCAGTTCGCAGCCCTCGGCGGCGAAGCGTTCGGCTTCGACGAGCCGCTCCGCCGTTCGCGCTCCGTAAAAGAGTCGCACGCGCGCGCCGCGCGCAAGCAACGCCTGCGCCGGCAAGAGCACCGACGCGATTCCAACGCCCCCCGCGACGATCGCAACGTCGCGTTCCGCTCCCTCGCAATCGAAGCCGTTCCCGAGCGGAGCCACGAGATCGAGCCGATCGCCGACGCGCAATGCACCCAGACGACGCGTGCGATCGCCGGCGAGAAAAAAAAGAAGCGAACAACGCTCGCCGCGTGCTTCGTAGATACCTAATGCAACGCCGGCGGCCTGGCCGCCGGGGAGTAACGCCATCGCAAAGTGACCGGGGCGCACTCTCTCCACGAGCCCCGGCGCCTCAACGCCGAGGAGTATGACGTCGCGAGCAACCTCCGAACGGTCGAGGATGCGGGTAGGAACGAGAGCCGAAATCGGTGATGCGAGCGCCACGGGCAGGCTTTTTCTCCAAATCTTAAAAAAACTCTCGGGAATATCACTGAACCTTCTCATCGTTTTAGCCGTTATACGTAGTAGAGTCGGAGGACTCAGTAGGAAAGGGGGGACCGACAAATGTCCGGAGTAATGGTTTTCACCAGCTTGGCAGAGGCGCTACGCGCAGGTTACCAAGTGTACGAACGCACGAATGAAGGGTATTTGGTTCGGACCCGAACCGATGCGGGTTGGGCACTCGCACTGGTGAACTGCAAACCGTAGTCTCTTTCCAAATCACGAACGTCTCCTTCAACGAAACGTAGCAGCAAGCGAAGAGGCCGCCGGATCAGTCCGGCGGCCTCTTCGTATCCTCAAGCGCTCTGCCTTTAACGGCGGGTCGGCGGCTTCGGCGGCTCGTCGAGCCCCGGCGTAGATCCGGGGCGCCAGCCCCATGGCGATCCGCTCGGCGGCGGCGGCGCATTCGGCGGCATTCCACTCGGAGGGACCGGCCCCGGCGGCGGCATGCGGTACGAGCGCCCGATGCCGAAGCCGCCGATCTGCGCGCCGGAGAGCACCGCTCCGCTCACCTGAGCGAGCCCGATGAAGAGCGGGATCAGCCCGGCGATGAGCCACGGGCCGGGTGAAATCGTGCCGTGGTGGTAGCCGATGAACGAGAGCCCGACGACGATCGCCATGCCGACGAAGGTGGTCGTGATGCCGCGCTGGAGCCGCGCGTTGGCATAGAAGAGGTAGGCAGAGTCGCCATCGACCGAGGGCGGCACCCCCATCTTTGCAGCCATCCTCATCGCTCGATTGGCATAGCGGGGATCGGCGTCAACCGGGAAGCCGTGCTGGATCATCGCGATCCGTTCCTGATGTTTGAGCACCCGATGGACCATGATGGCCACGATCGGCAGCCCGAAGATACAGAAGACGGCGATCGCACCGACTGCGTTGTCACTCATACCCGAACTCCTTGCCTGGTTTCATCATACCCCACATACGCCGAAGGCTCGCCCCAGGTTTCAACGCCGGCCGACGAAACAATCCCGGCAGTGCGCGCGTAGAGGAAGCATGTCAGCGATGGCGGTGGAGGTGCATATCGAGGTCGAGCAGCCACGGACGAGCGATGCCGAGTTGGTCGCGCGGACGCTCGCCGGCGACCCCGCCGGTTTCACCCTCTTGGTGGAACGCTACGAGCGCTCCCTCTATACGCTCGCCGTGCGGACCATGCGCGACCGCGAAGAGGCACGCGACGCCACCCAGGAAGCGTTCGTGAAAGCCTATCGTTCGCTGCACACCTTCCGCCCCGATGCGAAGTTCTCGACCTGGATCTTTTCGATCTGCTACCACTCCTGCTGCGACCGCCTCAAGCGCTCGCGACGGTACTCCGGAGAGGAGATCCCCGATCGGGCCGACGCCGCCCCAGGGCCGGAGGCGCAGGCAATCGCCAACGACGACGCGGGGCGTCTACGCGCGGCGATCGAGTCGCTCCCGGAAAAATATCGCAGCGTCATTACCTTGTACCATCTGCAGGGAAAGCAGTACGATGAGATCGCCTCGGTGTTGGGGGTACCGCTCGGAACCGTCAAGACACACCTCTTTCGCGCCAAGGAGCAACTGCGGCAGATTCTCGCCGCCTCGGAGAAACAACCATGAACGACCGAACTGACGACGAACTCGACCGCCTGCTCGCCGCGCTCCCACTCGAGGAGCCGCCCGCCGAGTTACGCACCTCGATTCTCGCCGCAACCGTGCAGCGCGTTCCCGCAGAACCGATCGATCCGTGGGAGGCGGGAGCCTGGGGTCTGCTCCTGGCGTTCGCAGCCTGGTTCATCCCGCATTTCTCCGATCTCAACGGCATCATCGCGACGATCGACCGCGTTGCCTTCGCGCTCGCGCAGCCCACGACGCTGATCTGGCTCACCGTCGGCGGCGCCGCCGCCTTCGCAGCCTCGGCGATACCGGATTTCTCACCCCGGATTCATCTCGCGCGCAAGGGGCGCTAGGCCTGCGGCGGGTAGAACCGCCCCATGGATGCTACCGAAAAGCAGCACCGCATCGTCGTCGTCGAAGACGACGCGGCGATCGCGCGCGTGCTCCAGTTGGAACTTCAGCACGAAGGCTACCTCGTCGAACTCGCCACAAACGGCGTCGAGGGGCTCGAGCTTGCGCTCAAGGAGCCCGATCTCGTCATTCTCGATTTAATGCTGCCCCGCATGGACGGCATGGAAGTCTGTCGTCGCATTCGCGCGAAGAGCCGCGTTCCGATCGTCATGTTGACGGCAAAAGATCGCATTCCCGATCGCGTCGCCGGGCTCGATATCGGCGCGAACGATTATCTCACCAAACCTTTCGCCACCGAGGAGCTGCTCGCGCGCGTGCGCGCGCAGTTGCGCGAACGCGAACCGCAAGATCGCTCGATCCGCTTTAAGGATGTCGTTATGGATCGCGATCGCCACGAAGTGCGGCGCGGCGGGAAAGAGATCGCCCTTACCGCAAAAGAGTACGCGTTGCTCGAGTATCTCCTGCTCCATCGTAACAAAGTACACACGCGCGACGAGCTCTTCAACGGCGTCTGGGGTAGCGATTTTCTCGGAGACTCGAACCTCATCGACGTCTACATTCGATATTTGCGCGGGAAGCTCGAAGAGGGATTCGACGAGAAACTCATTACGACGGTGCGCGGCATCGGTTACTCGATTAAGGAGTAGCGGCATGCGTTCGGCGCTCCGCACGATATGCACTCGCTAAAGTGGCGGGTCGCCGCTTGGTATGCGGGATTACTCATCGCCGTGCTGCTCATCGTGAGCGCGGTCGTCGGCATGCGCTTGCAGTCGATACTCTACGCACAGGCACGTTCGCGCGTCTCCGAAACGATGGCGCAAATTGCCTCCTCCGTGCAGGCAAGCGAGGAGCCGTTCTCGTTGGGATTCGGCGGCTCCGATGCCTATGCGCTGCTCACCGACGCAAATAATCTCACCACGTGGTCCTCGCCGACGACGTTCGTGCAGATCGATTCCAGCCACGGATATCCGCTGGCGAAGAGCAGTAACCTCGGCGGCACCACGATCCCGAAAGCCGTCGGGCTCGATGCCCGCACGCCGATCGCCAGCCGACAGATCGCGCTGCCGATCGGCACGCTTCTCGTCGAGGATCGCTTCTTCTCCCTCGGTTCGCACCGCGTCATCGTCCACGTCGCCGAACGGATCGACGCACTCGAACGCAGCATCGCCCAGACCCGTGAAAGCATCGCGCTCGCCGTGCTCGCAGCGATGGTCGCAATTCTCGCCCTATCGTGGTGGCTCGCGGGGCGTGCTTTCGATCCGCTCGAACGGCTCGCAGCGGCGATGCGCGAGATTGGGTCGGAACGGCTCGACCGTCGCCTGCATTGGGCGAAACGCGACGACGAGATCGGACGGCTCGCCGAGAGCTTCGACGACCTGCTCGCGCGCCTTCAGGAAGCCTTCGCGCGCGAACGACAGTTTATCAGCGATGCATCGCACGAGTTGCGAACCCCGCTCACCTCGATTCATGCCAACGCGCAAATGCTGCTCCGCTGGGGAGATCGCGATCCGGCGATTCTGCGCGAGAGTCTCAACACGATCGTCGCCGAGAGCGCCGAGCTCTCGCAGATGGTCGGCGGCATGCTGCTGCTCGCAAAAGCCGATCGTGGTGACGCCATTCCGATGGAACCGATTGCACTCGGCACACTTGCCGCCGAGGCAGTCGAATCCGAACGCGCCGCGGCGACCGGCAAGGGGCTCGCGCTCCACCTCGAGGCCGAGCACGGCGTCTTCGTATTGGGTGAAGCACATCTGTTGCGTCAGGCGATTGCCAACCTCATCGAAAACGCCGTCAAGTTTACCGAGAAGGGCGCGATCGAGGTCCGCGTGCGTGCCGCCGAGGAACGCGCAATCGTCGAGGTTATCGATAGCGGTAGCGGTAGTCCCGAAGAGCAGCAGTCGCAGATCTTCGAACGTTTCTACCGCGGCGATAGCGCGCATGCTCGTGCGGTACCCGGAACCGGGCTTGGGCTCGCTATCGTCCGTTCGATCGCCCGGGTCCACCACGGTGAGGTGAGCGCCGAGAACCTCCCCGGCGGCGGGGCACTGCTCCGCGTGACGCTCCCCCGGCTCCCCGAAGAGTTCACCGAACCCTCATGACGCGGCCCTTCCCCGGCGCTACCC
>DAHUYY010000061.1 GCA_027306845.1 Vulcanimicrobiota bacterium
GAGAGCTCGCAACTCCGCCTGCTGACATCGACCGCGGATCTTCACGTCGAACCTGCTTCAGCCCCGCGACCATCGACATTCAGTATAACCGATCCGGCAAGCGGGAAGTTACAAGCCCCCCGCCGCCTTCGAGCCCGTGCTCCGTTCCATCAACGTGCTGACCAGCATCATCACGATGGTTCCGTAGAGGTAGGCCAGCCAGTGATTGAAGTCGCCGCTCGCGCGGAAGTCGGGCGTGAAGTGCGCCGCAACGGCGAAGAGCAGGTAGTTGACCACGAAGGAAAAGAGGCCGTGCGTGAGCCAGGTGATCGGCGCGGAGATCAACCGTAAAAGCGGTCCCAAGAGCATGTTCACGATGCCGAAGATGATCGCTGCGATCAGCGCGGTGCCGATGCCGGCATCGTGGTTGAAGCCCGGTACGAACTTCAGAATGAGGTACAACGCGATGGCGTTGACGATAAATCGGATGATCATGGATGCGACATTCCTCGCACCGGGCGCGGCTCCTATGCGGGCGGGCGCTCGTCGAGACGGGCCCGGACCGCCGCCGCGAGGGTCGGGGTCATGCCCTTGACCGCCGCGACCGCATCGAGCTCCGCACGGCGAATCGCCGCGACCGAGCCGAAGGTCGCCAGCAGCCTTTTCCGACGCACCGGGCCGAGCCCCGGCACCTCGTCGAGCGCCGAGCGGATCATCGCCTTGTCGCGTTTCTTGCGGTGGAACGAGATCGCAAAACGGTGTGCTTCGTCGCGAACGCGGATCGCAAGGTGCAGCGCCGGCGAGCCGGGCGGCAAAACGATCGGCTCGCTGCGCTCGGGAAGGTAGAGCCACTCGTGCTCTTTGGCGAGGCCGGCGACCGGGATGCCGGCGAGCCCGAGTTCGTCGAGCACCTCGACCGCCACTCCGAGTTGTCCCTTGCCGCCATCGATCAACAGCAGGTCGGGGCGCGCCGAGAAACGCTCGCGTTTCGTGCGATCGACGCCGAGTGCATCCTCTTCCTCGCGTTGCGCGAGGTAGCGCAGCCGCCGCCGCAAGACTTCGCGCATCATCTCGAAATCGTTCGGACCGTCCTTATACTGAATCGCGAACTTGCGATAGGCGGATTTCTTCGCCCGTCCTTCGACGAAGACGACCATCGAGGCGACCGGGTTGGTGCCTTGGACGTTCGAGATGTCGTAGCACTCGATGCGGCGTGGCAGGTCGGGAAGCTCGAGCGCCTGCGCGAGTTCGTCGAGCGCGCGCGCCTGTGCGCTCTCCTGCACTTCCTGATGGGCGAGAAAGGCTTTGAGGTGCTGCTCGGCATTCCGCGCGACCAGGCGAAGATAGTCGGCGCGCTCGCCGCGCTGCGGCACGAGAATACGCACGCGCTGCCCTTTGATGCCGCTTAACTGGCGCTCGATCGCTTCGCGATCCTCCGGCATCGCCTCGAGCAATAATTCCTTCGGCACCACCGAGGCAGCGTACGGCCGCGCGCGCGCGCTCGCCGGAGCGGGCGCTGCGTTATCGCGCGCGACCCGCCCTTCGGAGATCGCCGAGAACGTCCGGCGTTCGTCTCCGGCCGCTCGCGAACTGTAAAATTGCGTGAGAAACTCGGCGTAAATTTCCTGCGGTTCGCGAGCGGCGACGCCGTCGAGAATGACATGCTCCTGCCCGACGAGCTTGCCGCCACGCACCACGAAGACCTCCATGCATGCCTGCCCCTGCGCGCGCGCGCAGGCGATGAGATCCATATCGATGCGCGAGCGCCACACGACGCGCTGCCGTTCGGTGACGCGGCGCACCGCGATCGTTCGGTCGCGAATCGAAGCCGCCGCTTCGAAGCGCATCTCCGCCGCCGCAGCCTCCATCTCCGCGTTGAGACGCGCGAGCAGTGCCTCGTGCTTGCCTTCGAGGAAGAGCACCACGTCATCGACGATCGCATCGTACTCTTCGCGGCTCTGATATCCGACGCAGGGCGCCAGACAACGTTTGATGTGATACTGCAGGCACGGGCGCGCTCGCTTCCCATCGATCGGCTCGCGACAGGTACGCAGCGGGAAGACCATGCGCACTAAATCGATGAGTTCGCGCAGGTCGCGCGCATTGGTGAAAGGGCCGAAATAGCGGGCACCGTCGGGAGCGAGCGTGCGGGTGAAATGCACGCGCGCGAACGGCTCGTTCGTTACTTTCAGATAGGGGTAGCGTTTATCGTCGCGCATCCGCACGTTAAAGGGCGGTTGATAGCGCTTGATGAGATTTGCTTCAAGAATCAGCGCTTCGATTTCGTTGCCGACGACGGTCGTCTCGATATCGGCGACCCGCGCGACCATCGCGGCGATGCGCGGATGGTGCTGTGCGCTTCCCTGAAAATAGGAACGGACGCGATTTCGTAACGAGATCGCTTTCCCGATATAAAGCACCTCGCCGCCCGCTGCGAGCATCTGATAGACACCCGGCGCATCGGGCAGCTGGGCGAGGGTAAGTTCGAGCGGCGCGGCGGCCATCGAAGCCTACAACCTTAGGCGGCGCGTTTTCGTCGCATCAGCGCAGCCACCGTCGCCCCGACGATCCCCGCCAGCACAACGACGAACAGCAAGCGCGCATAGTGATGGAAGAGCGGCAGTATCTGGTCGAGGTGATGGCCGAGCGCATTCCCCAGTAAGATCAGGCCGCCGCAGAAAATCGTCGAACCAAGCGCCGTCCAGAGAAAGAACGGGGCGAGATCCATCTCGGCGATCCCCGCCGGAATGCCGTCGATGCCGCGCAACACCGGGATGAAGCGACAGAGAAAGACGGCGAAACTTCCCCAGCGGCCGAAGAACGCATGGACTTGGTCGAGCCGATCGTGGTGGAAGCCGACGTACTTCCCAAATCGCTCGACGAGCGGGCGCCCGCCGAAGCGGCCGACGGCATAGCCGAGCGCCTGGCCGACGAGTTCGCCGAGAACCGCGACCAGAATCGCGACCCAGAGGTTCCCGAGGTGCCCGGTGGCGACGAGCGCACCCGCCGTCGGTAGAACGACTTCGCTGCCGACCGGCGCCCCGATATTTCCGAGCACCAGCGCGATGAAGAGCCCGCCGAGGCCGGCGTGGTCGATAAACGAAACGACGGCTTGCTGCATGGGGGTTAACTCCGTTCGGGCTGGTCGGTGTTCGGCGCGGCGAGGAGTAAAATATGTGCGGCCCGGCTCCCGCCCTCGCGGCGGAGCGCTTCGCGCAGGTGAAGCGGCTCGATCTCGCCGCCCGCGCTCACGTCAAGTGCGACGCGAACGATCTCCTTCACTCGTGGAGTCACCAGGACTCCTTCCCAACTCCGATCCTCGCCGGTACCGAGCGCCCGGCGCACGGCGGCATGCACCTCGCCGATATCGATCCCGTCGCGCTCGAGCCGCTGCATGACCGCCGGATCGCGCTCCTCCAGCAGCGCCACGAGCAGATGCTCGGCACCGATATAGTAATGATTGTGATTGCGCGACTCTTGCTCGGCGGTATGCATGACCCGTCGAGCTGCCGAGTCGAATCGTGACAGCAACGCCTAAAGACTTTACTCGTAGGGAAAGGGGGAAAATGGTCGGGGCGACTGGATTCGAACCAGCGACCTCTTCGTCCCGAACGAAGCGCTCTACCAAGCTGAGCCACGCCCCGAAGGCTCCCCCCGTTTCTCAACGGTAAAGTCTCGCTCCTGCTCACAGGGGAACGCAGCGTCACAGAGAAGCCGCGAGCGCGCATGAGGTATCTCATAGTCGGCTGCGGACGAGTCGGTTCCGCCCTTGCCGAAAAGCTCGATGAAGACGGACACGAAGTCATCGTCATCGACGAAAACCCAACCGCATTCAAACGCCTTCGCAAGGAATTCCGCGGGCATGTTGTCGTCGGCACCGGTATCGACTCCGAAGTGCTGCGCCGCGCCGGCGCGGAGAAAGCCGACGCCTTCGTCGCCGTTACCAACGGCGACAACCGCAACATTATGGCCGCACTGATCGCGCGAACCGAATTCCACATCCAGAAAATCGTCGCGCGCATCTACGATCCGCAGCGCGGGCAACTCTATCGCGACCTCGGCGTCGAGACCGTCTGTCCAACGACCGTTAACGCGCAACTCATTCGCGACCGGCTCGTCGAATCGTCGGCGACCAGCACCCCGGAGATCGAATTCGGCGTGCTTACCACGCTCGTCGCCCACGTCGGCACGACGCAAGCCGATAAACGGGTCGGGGAATTTGAAGAATTCGAGCGCATTCGAATCGCCGCGCTCATTCGCAAAGGGCGCCTCCTCGTCGTATCGACCGACACCATCTTAGAAAAAGGCGACGAAGTCCATGCTGTCGTCACCTCCGATGCATTTAGCGCGTTCGTTCAGTCGTTTCCCGACGCGCGCAAAGCCCAACCGGTGAGGTCGTAACGTGTTTATTCTCATTGTCGGCGGCGGCAAAGTCGGGTCCTACCTCACGCGAGCGTTGATCGACCGCAAAAGCGAGGTTGTCGTCGTCGAAAAAGACGAACGGAAAGCCAAGAATCTCGAACGACTGATCGGGCAGCAAGTTACCGTCGTCGGCGACGGGTGCGACCCAAAAGTGCTGCGCGCCGCAGGCGTCGAACGCGCCGACATCGTTGTCGCGGATACCGGCGACGATGAAGATAATCTCGTCGTGGTGCTCTTGAGCAAACGCATTTCCAAAGCGCGCTGCATAGCGCGCGTCAACAATCCACGTAACCGGCGAATCTTCGAATCGCTCGATACCGGAGAACCCGTCACGGTCATCTCCTCGACCGAGATTATCCTCGATGTCCTCAACGAACACGTAAGCGCCGCCGGCTACGGGGCGGTACTCGAAACGATGCACTTGTTCGGCAAGGGGAACCTCCACTTGACGAAGATGTCGGTCGCTGCTGCATCCTCGGTCGCCGGTAAGGAGATCGGCGAGGTGACGCTTCCCAACGACACCGTCCTCGTCGCAATCGAGCGCGAAGGCGAAGAGATCGTGGTTCCAAGCGGGCACACGCGCCTTCAGGTCGGCGATCGCGTTATCGCCGTCGTAAAAAACGGTGCCCGCGAACGCCTCGCCCAGCTCCTCGGGGCCGCAAACTAGCGAGGTTTTTCCACCGCGGTTAATGCACGTGCGTGAAGTTACCGACGCGCACGCCGAGTTCGGTGATGCGCTCGATGGCAGCGCGCATGCCGATGGTCGCAGCGGGACGCCCGACTAAATCGAAGTAGCGATGCGGGTCGATATTGAGCGTTCGCGTCTGCACCATATCGACGGGTCGATCCCTCAAAAACCGCTCCATCGCAGCGACTTCCTCGACGTCGTCGGTGACGCCGGGATGGGTGAGCAAATTGAGCGAGACGCGTAACCCCGCGGCGCGCGCGATGCGAATCGATTCCAAAACTTCGGCAAGGCCGTAGCCCTGCGGGCGATAATAGGCGGCGTACGTCGCTTCACGAAAACTATTCAGGCTGATCCGGACGGCCTGAAGCCCGGCGTCGATACACCGAGCGAGCTCGCGCGGCCGGCTGCCGTTGGTATTGAGGTTGATCGTGCCGTTGCTCCGAGCCGCGCGTATCTTCTCGATCGCCGAGGCGATGGCGAGCGAGCGCAGGAGCGGCTCGCCTTCGCAGCCCTGTCCGAAACTCACGATTCCCTCTGGAACCGCCTGCAAATGTTCGATCGCCACGCGTGCGATCTCGTCGCCCTGCATCTCCACCGCGATCCGTCGTTGCGGCGACGGCAAGCCGGCGTCGGGATCTTGTTCGGAGATGCATCCCACGCAACGGGCGTTGCACGTCGGCGAGACGGGAAGCGCCGCCTCACCTCGAGCGAGAAAGACGTTTTGCGCGGTGAAACAACCGTACTCACCGGCGCAGACCCGCAGTTGTGCGAGCATGCGATTTTTAGGATCGCGCGCGCACCGTTCGTCGAGCAACGCCTCCAACTCGCCGGCCGCGAAACGGCGCGGTTCCCAATCTTCATCGCGATCGGTCCGCATCGCCGCGACATAGAGTTCGTCGTCGATCGCGCAGGCAAAGGTGTAACCGAAGAGCGGCAGCGTCGGCGCGCGTTCGTCGGCTTCGAAAGCGGGCACGAGTAGCCGCGTGTATCCCGCGGGGAGCAAGACGCCGAGTGCGTGCCGGCGCCTTTCAACACCGCGTCGGCCGAGCGGGCGCCGCAGCGGCAAGAGCGTCGGCACGCTTCCCGGCGGTGCCGGAATCAATTCCTCGGGGCGAGGCAGACGCACGATGCCACCATCGGCGAGCGGTTCGCAGGCGTCGTCAAAATAATAGCGCCCGCGCGCGTCGGCATAGGCGAGCGCCGGGTGCCCGCGTTTACGCGAGATCATCGTCGAGGACTCCGACGAAGACGCGCGCCGCCGGGCCGATGAGCGTCGCTTCGCCGCGTACGTCGAACTCAACGGCGAGCGTGCCGCCGGGAACCTCGATCCGTAACGGCGACGCGGCGTCGCGCATGCGAACCGCCGCCGCTACGGCAACCGCTCCGGTTCCGCAGGCCTGCGTTTCGCCGACTCCACGTTCGAAATGGCGCACCCGCACGCAGTCGCGCTCGAGAACCGCGGCGTGCACGTTCGCGCCGTCGGCGAACGCCGGCTCTTCGGCGATGCGTGCGGCGGCAGCCGCGAGATCGTAGCCGTCGAGGTGATCGACGAACAGCACGACGTGCGGATTCCCAACTCGCACGACCGTTGCGTCGGGGAAGGCGTTCGTTCCGTACGATACGCTCGTCATCCCCATTGCAACGCGAACCCGCCAATCGTCGGCACGGCTCTCGATGGTCGTCTGCCGGGTACCCGCAAGTGTTTCGATTGCGAGGCGATCCGGCTCGCCCGCTTCGGCGAGAAATCGAGCGACGCAACGGATGCCGTTACCGCACATCTCCGCCTCGCTGCCGTCGGCGTTGATGACACGCATGCGCGCGTCGGCGAGGGCCGAAGCCTCGATAACGAGCACCCCGTCGGCACCGACGCCGGTATGCCGTTCGCACCAGCGGCGCGCGAACGCGGGAAGATGCGGGAGCGAATGCGCGCGCGTATCGATAACGATAAAATCGTTCTTCGTACCGTGCATCTTCGTGAAGGGAATCGCCGCCATTTACGGGGGCGTTGGCGCACCCGTCAAGGCTTCCTCCGCCGCACGCACGAGATCGTCGGCAGCGAGCCATTCGAGATTCGGTTCGGAGCGAAACCAGGCGATCTGACGACGTGCGTAGCGACGCGTCGCACGTGTAAGTGCGACCAAGGTCTCGTCGAAGGTACTCTGCCCTCGCAGATAGGCGAGCGCCTGCGGGTAACCGACGGCATCGGCGGCAACCGCCCGCGCCCCCAATGCCTCGGCTTCGTCGAGAAGGCCGCCTGCGAGCATCGCGCGCGCGCGCAATTCGATTCGTCGGTCGATCTCGGGGAGCGGCAGCGCGAGGGCGAAGGTGCGAAACCTCAGCCCATGCGAGAGCAGTGTCGGAATCTCCGCCGCAGCATCGCGCGGCGGTGCGAGCGCGATTTCGAGCGCGCGCCCGATCCGGTAGAGATCGCTGCTTTCGATCGCCGCGGCGCGTTTCGGATCGCGAAGTGCGAGCCATTCGTGAAGTACTTCGGGAGGATGCACGCGCATCTCGCGCGCGATGCGGGCACGAAGATCGTCATCGCCACGCTCCCCGAGCGCAACACCCCCGCGCAACACGCGCAGGTAAAATCCGGTTCCGCCGACGACGATGGGGAGCCGCCCGCGCGCGCGTATATCGAGGATCGCCGCCATCGCGTCACGCGCGTACTGGGCCGCCGAATAGCGATCTTCGGGGTCGAGAAACTCGATGCAATGATGGCGAATCTCTCGCTGTGCCGCTTCGTCGGGGGCCGCCGTTCCGACGCGCATGCCGCGGTAGATCTGCCGGGAATCCGCGCCGACGATCTCGCCGCCGACGGCACGCGCAACGCGCATCGCCACCTCGCTCTTACCCGACGCAGTCGCGCCGACGATCGTGCAGAGATCGATCACGCGCGTTTGAAGAGCCGAGCCACCATCTCGGGGTCGATGCGTAACATGGTGGGTCGCCCATGCGGGCAGTGCATCGGATTCGCGCAGCGTTGCAGATCGTCGACTAAACGCGCCATCTCCGCGAATGCTAAGCGCTCGCCGGCGGTGGTGACCGAGTGGCAGGCGAGCGAGGCCCACACACGCTCGCGCACGTCGCGCTGCGGCGCTTCGTCGGCGAGATCGTCGAGAAATCCGGCGATATCGAACGAGCGTGCACCGTAGCCCGCCGGCGTCGCCGTAATCCGGAAGCTGCGTTCGCCGAAGGCCTCGATTGCGAGGCCGCCGTCGCGCAAGGCTTCGAGCGCAGCTTCGAGGCGCTCGCTCTGAGCGAGATCGAGTTCGAGAATCGTCGGCACCAGCAGCGGCTCGCTCGGTGCGCTCGCCGCTGCAGCCGCAACGATACGTTCGTAGGCGATACGTTCGTGCGCCGCGTGTTGATCGACGAGAAGAATCGTGCTCCCATCGCTGGCGAGGATATACGTAGCATCGATCTGCGCGAGCACGCGCAGTCCGTTCGTCGCCGCGGCGGCCGCGTTCGCGACATCCGGATCGACTTGCAAGAGCTGCGCCTGCTCGTATCGTTCCGGAGGAGCGAGCGAAATTTGCTCGCCGGGAAGTGCGCCCAGGCTCTGCGATAAGCGTTCGCGCGCATCTCCGCGCAACGTCGCCGCGATTGCATGTCGAACGCTATCGGCAACCTGCGACCCGAAGCGCAGGCGAACGTCGCTCTTCGTCGGATGGACGTTTGCATCGACGTGGTCGGGGGGAAGATCGAGCATCAGCACACCGTACGGCTGGCGCCCGATCATCGCGAAGGTCTGATACCCTCCGCTCCAGGCTCCCGCCAGAAGCGAGCTGCGTAATAGCCGCCGATTCACAAAAAGAAGTTGCATGCGTCGGTCCGCGCGTTCGTTTCCCGGCGCGCTGATAAAGCCGCGCAAGCCTCCATGCATCGATGCGGCCGACGCACCGTCGATCGCTAACATCGTCCGGGCAGCTTCGCGCCCAAAGACTGCGGCGAGCCGCTCGCGCGGATCGCTCGACGCGGGCATCGCCCACTGCTGCTCGCCGTCGTTGCGCAGGATAAACGAGATCTCCGGGTACGCCAACGCAAACGCGCTCAACCAAGCGTTCACACGCGAATATTCCGTTCCGGGCGATTTCAAGTACTCGCGGCGCACGGGAACGTTTTCGAAGAGCCCTTCGGCGACGACGCTCGTTCCCGCAGGGGCGGCAACCTGCGACACCGGCTCGATAATTTCGCCGAAGGCGACGATCTTCGCACCGATCTCTGCATTGGGGGTGCGCGAGACGATCGTCAATCGCGCGACCGCGGCGATGCTCGCGAGCCCCTCGCCGCGAAAACCGAGGGTGGCAACGGCGTGCAGATCCTCGGCGTCGCGCAGTTTGCTCGTCGCATGGCGCGCCGGTGCGAGCGCGAGATCGGCAACGGCGATGCCGACTCCGTCGTCGTTCACTTCGACACGTGCGATGCCCCCACGCTGCAACGAGACCTCGATGCGGCGCGCGCCTGCATCGACGGCGTTCTCCACTAACTCCTTCACGACCGAGAGCGGGCGTTCGACGATCTCGCCGGCGGCGATTTGCCCGATCGTCCGCTC
>DAHUYY010000062.1 GCA_027306845.1 Vulcanimicrobiota bacterium
CACCTGGTCCTCGTCGAGTCGCCGCTCGGCCGCCTCTAGATCGGTCACCGCGAATCGCGCATTGCCTACGTCGGCATCGATCTCGGAGAGGCCTACGACGAGGTCGCCGCGCGAGTAGAACGCCGCCTCCGCCGCCCCGTCGACCGCGCCGAATTACCGCCCTCGCTACGTGCGATCCTTGCGACGTTCTTCACCACCTGGCAGGTCGATACGTCGTCGGTCGACATCAGCGATCTCACGCCGTTCGAACAGGCGACGCTCCGCGCAACCGTCGAGATCCCGCCGGGCGAGGTACGCTCGTACGGGTGGCTCGCCAAGCAGATCGGTCGCCCGAGTGCCGCGCGCGCCGTCGGACGCGTGATGGCGCGAAACCCGATTCCTATTCTGGTGCCGTGCCATCGCGTGGTCGACGCGACCGGTGCGCTCCATCGGTACGGTTACGGCGTCGAGCTCAAGGCTCGCCTGCTCGCAATGGAGGGCTACCACCCGGCACACTAAGGCTGGGTTACGAGCGAAAAACCAGGGAACCGCGCTCGCGGCGCTAACCTAGAACGCCGTGAGCAATCGCGTGCTCGTCACGGGCTTCGAGCCCTTTGGCGGTGAGAAAGTTAATCCCAGCGAGTTGGTCGCGCGCAGCCTCGACGGCCGCCTCATCGCGGGGCGTCCGATCTCTGTTGCGATTCTTCCGGTGGAGACGCGCTCGCTCCACGACCGTCTCGAATTGCTCCGCCTCGAAGAAGAGCCCGAGATCGTTCTGCTGTTGGGGCAGGCGGGCGGGCGCAGCGCCCTCGCACTCGAGCGCGTTGCGGTCAACGTACTCGACTTCGAGATCCCCGACAACGTCGGCGTCCTGCGCAAAAACGAGCCGATCGCGCGCGGGGGCCCCGATGCCCGCCTCTCCAATCTCCCATTCGAGAAAATCGTCGCGGCGTGGGCGGAGATCGGCGTGCCGGGATACGTGTCGAATTCCGCGGGCACGTTTATCTGCAATCAGGCGCTCTACGAACTACTCGCGCTCACCGAGACGGCGTCACCCCCCGTGCTCGTCGGTCTCGTCCATCTCCCGTTTCTCCCGGCTCAAGCGATCGCCGCCGGCCCGGAGACCCACCCCTCGATGTCCTTCGAACTCATGAAAAAAGGCGTCGAACAAATTATCGAATGCATCGTGCCGTGGGTCGAAAACCGCGGTGCGGAGAGCGCCGCACAACCACGCGAGCGCACCTCGCGCATGTGGATACCTCGCGGAGTGAAGGAAGCAGAACGCTGAAAGACACAGAGAGGCAGCTCGCCATCGCTGCAATTCCCGACGTACACGGGCACGCGAAGGGCGAACACCGTGCATTTTCCGAAGAGCGTCCGTTGCCGTATAGCGCGCGTATGCTTTTTCTTTGGTTCTATCATGCCTGTCGGCGCGGCTCACCGCGCTTCTTGATGGTGAGCGACCACGTCAACTTCCTTACCATCGAAGATCCCGGCGCAATTAACACGGTCCGTCGCGCGCTCAAACTCGCGCTCGCCGGCGACGTCCACGGTGCCGCTGAGACCGCCGTCGTCGATGTCGCTCACGCAACGATCGTCTCGGAGGCGTTGCGCCGCGGCATGCGTTTCTCCATCGGTGCCGAGGTCGATAACGATCCGCGCTCGCGCCCCGATGTCGCCAATATTATCGACGCGATGCGACCCGACGGGATCATTCGCTCGTTTCATTTCGTTCCGATCGAGCATCCCGAAAAAGGTGCGGACTGGCTCTGGCCCTTCGATAACCCCGAATTCGCCCATCTGCTCGAGTCGGTCGGCGCCGAAAGGCTTTGGGAGCTCTACACGCAGCGCCTCTTCGAAGATATCGCGACGCTGCCGACCCACATCGTGGGGCATTTCTATGTCGCGGCAACGTTCGGCGCATGGCCCGAAACCGCGAATCTCGAGCGGTACGAAGATCGGCTCGTGGAGATCTGCAAAGAACGCGGCATCGCCGTCGAGATCAACCTCCGTTTTCTCTATCGCGAGGGCATCGCAGCCGAGCAACGGGACTTAATGCTCGCGGCGTACACTCGACTGATGCGAAAAGCCTCGGCCGCCGGGGTTGCCGTCGCTATCGGCTCCGACGCGCATAGCCCGAAGGACCAGGGCAACGGCTTCGAACGTATCGTCGACATCCTCCGCGATCTCGAGATCAACGAAGTCGTTTTCCCGATCGCCGGACGTTTGGCGAAGGTCGCCTTGCGTGCGAGCCGCGAGCATATCGAGCGCGCAAAGCGCGTCGATATTCCGCAGCCCGGCACCAGCATCGCCGGCTTCAGCCGTGCCGAACTCGGCCTGCCCGAGATCGACGAAGAGGAGGAACGCCGACTCGCCGAACAGCGCGCGCGCAGCGTGCGCGACGTTGGCTCGAAACGCCGTGCCGGTTCGCCCGAACGCGCGACAAAATCGCCGAGCGAAGGATCGCCGGAGACCGCGCGCGGTGCGAGAAGCTCGCCGAAGCGCACCGCACCGGCCAAGCCGGCAAAGGATGCGCCGAAAGAGAAGAGCGCGCCGCCGCCCCCACCAAAAGCCCCCGCAGCGAAACCAGTTGCAAAACCCGTCGCTAAAGCTGCGGTAAAAAAAGCTGCTCCCGTGGTGAAGAAAACCGCGGCGGCGAAGCCCGCGGCGAAAACCGTTGCCGCCAAGAAAGCAACTCCGGCGCCGAAGGCTCCGCTGAAGAAAGCCGCTCCGGCGAAGAAAGCCGCTCCGGCGAAGAAAGCAACCCCGGTGAAAAAAGCCGTTCCGGTGAAAAATGCCGCTCCGGTGAAAAAAGCAGCTCCGGCGAAAAAGGCCGCTCCGGCGAAAGTGCCGACCAAGAAAAGCGCACCGGCGAAGCCCGTCGCCAAGAAAGCCGCCGTGCGCGCCGTTGCGAAGTCGATCGCGAAAAAACCCGTCGTAAAGAAGACCGCCACGGCGAAAAAGTCAAAACGCCGGTAGATTCGGCGCAAGGAGGGCTCTCATGTCCGAACATCCGCGCATCCGCAACGTCGCATTCGTCGGCCCCCATCACTCGGGCAAGACGACGTTGCTCGAAGCGTTGTTGTACGCATGTGGAGCGATCGCGCGCCGCGGCTCGGTGAGCGACGGGTCGACGACGACCGATAGCGAACCCGAAGATATCGCTCACGCTCAATCGACCTGCGTCGGTTTCGCGCGTGCGACGCACGATGCGATCGAGATCAATCTCGTCGACACGCCCGGCTTCATCGATTTCTTCGAAGAGACGCGCGCCGCACTACGCGGAGTCGATGCAGCGGTTATCGTCGTCGAAGCCGACCCCTCGCGCATCGCGCTCACGCATGCGCTCGTCGAGGAGATCGAACGCCTTCGCTTGCCGCATATCGTCGTCATCGACAAGCTCGATCGCCCCGGCGCCGAATTCGATGCAACGCTCGCCGAATTGCAGCGCCTCTACGGGCGCCACCTCGTTGCCGAGCAACTGCCGATCCGCCGCGAGGATGCGCTCGTCGGGTATATCGACCTCGCTACGATGCAAGCCGCCCGCTTCTCCGCCGATGGCGAGCGCCCCGAGGCGATCGAACCGGGGCTCGAACTCCCCGCGCGACAGGCTCGGAGAACGCTTCTTGAAGCGATGGCCGACTTCGACGACGCGCTCATGCAAGAGCTCCTCGACGATGTCGAACCGCAGGCCGACGAGATCGATCGCGATCTCTGCGACGAATGCTCGCACGACCAAATCGTCCCCGTGCTCGTTGCCGCCGGCATTCACGGGTACGGCGTCGCCGCACTACTCCGGGCGATCGAGCGATGGTTCCCCGCGCCGATCGGTGACGCACAAGCGCCGCTGCGCGCGCAAGTTATCAAGACGATCGTCCACCCGCAATCGGGGAAACTCTCCGTCGCGCGCATTCACGACGGCACGCTGACCGGCGATGCGACCGTCACCGATCTACGCACCGGCGAACGGATCCGGGTCGGCGGGCTCTACCGGCTCTTCGGAAAGAAAAGCGAACCGATAACCAGCGCCGGGCCGGGCAGTATCGTCGCCATCGCGCGGCTCGAAGGGGTCACGACCGGCACCACGCTCGCCGGCTCCCCAACGGTGAAGCCGCTGCCGCCGATCGAATTCTCGCCTCCGGTCTTCGCGGTTGCGATCAAACCGAAGGAACGCATCGACGAAGCGAAGATATCGCAGATGCTCGCACGGATCATCGAGGAGGACCCCTCGCTCCAGCTCGCGCGCGCTCAATTTACCGGCGAGCAATTACTCCTGGGCTGCGGCGAACAGCACGTCGGTATCGCCGTCGAACGCCTTGCCCGCAAACACCGCGTGGAGATCGATGTTGCACCGCCGGCGGTGCCGTATCTCGAAACGATCTCTGCGAGCACCGAGGTCCATTCGCGCTACAAACATCAGACCGGCGGCCACGGACAGTTTGCCGACGTGCACGTTCGCTTTCGGCCGCGCCCGCGCGGCAGCGGGCTGCTTTTCGACGACGAGATCGTCGGCGGAGTCGTACCCAAACAATTTATCCCCGCGGTCGAGAAGGGTGTACGCGAGGCGCTCGCACGCGGCAGCAGCGGTTATCCGGTGACCGATCTGCACGTAACGCTCTTCGACGGGCAGTATCACGATGTCGATTCGAGCGAGCAATCGTTTCGCACCGCTGCGAGCATGGCGGTCCGCGAGGCGCTTCCGAAGTGCAAGCCGGTTATTCTCGAACCGATCGCTCGCGTCGAGGTGACGATTCCCGCTCACTTTACCGCGACGGTCATCGGGCAGCTCACCGCAAAGCGCGGGCAGATTCTCGGGATGAAACCAAGCGACCGCGAGGGGCGCGAAGTCGTCGAAGCAGACGTTCCGCTCGTCGAACTCGCCCGCTATATTACCGAACTTCGCACCGCCACCCAGGGGTTGGGAACCTATCGGTGGAGTCACGAACGGTACGACCCGGCGCCCCCGGGGCGCGTTCCCGCAGGTACCACCCCCTAAGAGACTTCGTCAGCCACTCATCGCCCTACACTCGGAGGATCCGCCGTTGTTCAAACGCTTGCTATCGGGAGCGCTGCTCCTTACTCTCGTCGTTGCCTGCTCGAAATCCGGTTCGCAGAGCGCCGTCGGCGCCGGAGTAGAGCCCGGGCATCTGCGCATAGCAATTCAAAGCGACGTTAAGAACCTCAATCCGCTTCTGAATTCCAATACCACCGACGTGTTGGTCGATGCGCTGATGTTCGAACCGCTGATCGTTCCCGACTCCAAGGGCAAAATGCAACCGATGCTCGCAACGGCCGTACCGACGCTGCATAACGGCGGCATCACCAACCATGGGTTGACGATAACCTATCACCTGCGGACCGACGCCAAGTGGACCGATGGAAAACCCGTTACCGCAGCCGACGTTATTTTTTCCTGGAAAGCGATCATGAACCCGAACAACGACGTGATCTCGCGCCACGGATATACCGATATTGCGTCGATCGCTGCACCGGATCCCTACACGGTCGTCGTGCATCTCAAAAAACCGTTCGCTCCCTTCGTCGACACCTTCTTCACCAACAGCGATCAACCGTATTTTATCGCCCCGGCACACGTACTCGCACAATACGCAAATATCAACACGATTCCGTTCAATAGCGAACCGACGGTGAGCGACGGCCCCTTCCGCTTCGCTGAATGGGTTCACGGCGACCATATCACGTTGCTGCGGAACGATAACTTCTTTCTCGGGAAACCGAAGTTAAAGAAAATCACGTTACGTATCATTCCCGACGAAAACACCACGATCAATCTGCTTCGCACCCATAATATCGATTGGATGTTCCAGGCCTCGATTAGTAATTATCCGGTCATCAAAACGATTCCGGGAATCGATATCCGCTGGATGAGCGCAAACGGCTTCTCGGGCATCTACGTGAACACGCAGCGCCCGTTCCTCAAGAGCCTGCGCGTCCGACAAGCGGTCGCCGCAGCGATCGATAAACAACGCATCATCGACACGCTCACCTTCGGGCAAGAAAAGATGGCGACCGCCGACGTTCCGCCCTTTATGTGGTCGTACGATCCTCATGTCAAGGCGATCTCCTACGACCCGGCAAAGGCACGCGCGCTACTCGACGCCGCCGGCTGGAAAGTCGGGCCGGGCGGCACCCGCGTCAAGAACGGGCAGCAACTCGAACTCGTTCTCGTCACCGATAACTCCAATGCCACGCGCGTCAAGAAGAGCGTCATCATCCAAGCGATGCTGCGCAAAGTCGGCATCAAAGTTCAGGTGAAATACTTCGCCGGCGACGTCCTCTTCGCCCCAGCGAGCGTCGGCGGCATCCTCCAGGGCGGAAAGTTCGATCTCGCCTTAGCGGGGTGGTACGCCGGCATCGACCCCGACGATTCGACGCAGACGACCTGCGCCAATGTCGCGCCGACCGGTTACAACTACTCGCGCTACTGCAACCCGCAGATGGAAGCACTGCAAAAAATCGCTCTTACCTCCTACGATCGCGCGACGCGGAAGAAAGCCTACGCGAAGATCCAACAACTCCTGGCAACCGACGTACCGGTAATTTATCTCTACTACGAACGCCAGATGGAACCGATCAGCACGTCATTTAAAGGTTTCGCCCCCAATCACGTGGTCGAAAGCTGGAATGCGTGGCAATGGAGCATCTAGGGCATCCCGGCGAGTCGGTCGTGCCGCCGGGCGATATCGCCTGGTTGCGCAAGACCATCGTCGAACGCGCGCTGACCCGAGGGGATTACCAACTCTCGGGCGGCGTGCGCAGCGATTATTATATCGACAAGTTCCGCCTCTTTAGCGACCCGGTCGTGCTGCGCCGCATCGCGCGGCTCTTCACGCCGGTCATCGCGCACTTGCGCCCCGACGTCATCGGCGGCACCGAACTCGGCGGCGTCGTCATCGCAACGGCAGTCTCACAACTTACCGGCCTACCGATGCTCGCCGTTCGCAAACAGCCGAAAGGATACGGCGCCTTCCCCAACGAGTACGTCGAGGGCGCCTACGCACCGGGGCAGCACGTGCTGTTATTGGAAGACGTCATCACCAACGCAACCGAGTTGATCGCGGCGAAGGCGCGGCTCGAAGCACTCGGTCTACAGGTGACGCCCTATGCGGTGGTGAGCCGCGGGCTCGCTCCGATCAACGCGTTGATCGCTTTTTCGCTACCGCGCGGTGACGCGAAGACCGAAAACTAGTTAGACGCGGAACTCGTTTCCATCGTCGGCGATGGTGACGCGGCCACCGAAGACGCGCGCTGCTGCATCGTGCATATCGTCGGGGTTCACCTTGCTTCCGTAATGCGTGAGCAGGAGATGCCGCGCTCCAGCGCGCTCGGCCATCTCGGCGGCCTCGGCGGCGGTCGCGTGGCCGCGCATCCCTTTCTCAGGGGTGAGCCCAAGCGTCGCTTCGCAGATAAAGACATCGCAGTCTTCGGCATGCTTGATAACGCGGTCGCAAGGCGCGGTATCGGCAGAGTAGGTGAGAACGCGGTCGTCGACCTCAACGCGCATGGCGTAACAATCGATATAGTGGATCGTCTTCGTGAAGGTGATGCACATATCGTTGATGTGCAACGGCTGCTCCGGGTTATATTCCTGGACGTCGAAGACGTCGTCGAGAAAATCGCCCGGCCCCTCCGAAGCGAACGCCGCGCAGAGCGAGCGCAGCATTTCGGTGCCGTCGGGCGGCAGCCAAAGCGGCAGCCGTTCTTCGCGAAATTCGGGACCGTATTTGAGGCCGTAACGCAATGGGATGAGATCGACAAAGTGATCGGCATGCATGTGCGAGATCAACATTGCATCGATCTTCGGATAGGCGACGGCGCCGCGCAACCGCGGTAGCGCGCCCGTACCGAAATCCATAATGATCGACGTTTCTTTACTCTGCAACAGATAACAGCTGCAAGCACGCCACGCGCGCGGAACCGAGTCGCTCGACCCTAAAATACGTAAGCGCAAGTGGTCGTCGCTCATGATATCGCCGCCAACACTTCTTCGGCATGCCCATCGACCGAGACTTTCGGCCAGGCCGCTACGACTCTCCCTTGCTCGTCAAAAAGAAAGGTCGCGCGGGCGACGCCGACGCGTTTTTTGCCGTACATGTTCTTTTCAACGAGCACTCCGCAGGCGTTACAGAGCTCCGATTCCGTATCGGAAAGCAGCGCGAACGGAATCTTAAACTTTGCCTTAAATTTCTGATGCGAGGCGACCGAATCGCGCGAGACGCCGACAATGCGGGCGCCTTTGCGTTCGAACGAGCGATAGAGATCGCGGAACTGCGAAGCCTCGCTCGTGCAACCCGGCGTGTCGTCTTTCGGATAAAAATACAGAACGAGGGGTGCGCCGAGGAGGCCCGCGGTATGAACCGTTCGGCCTTCATCATCGAGGAGCGTCACCTGCGGCAACGTGTCGCCGACTCCGATCATCCACTATCCTTTCCTACCCCTACGACAAACTGATCGAGGGGTACCATGAAGAGGAGCCGGTCGCCCGGTTCGACCTCCCCGCGAAAGTTGTGGATTGCGAGCGCCATTCCCTTGCCCCGGGCGGACTCTCGCCAGACAAAAAGCGGAACCCAGCGGACCGCTTCGCCCCGTGCGATGAGGTCGGGTGACGAGGGTGGGGGAAGGTTCTCGTCGCCCTGCAAGCGCTCGGCGAGTTGATAGGTGGCCAGACCGGATCCATCGGGGCGCGGCACCTGGAAACGCCCGCGCGTCGATTCGAAGCGAGCGAGCCCGGCGATCGTCGCCGCGGTCAACTCGCTCGTTGAAAACGAAGCGATGCCGAAGTGCCGCTGAATCGACTCTCCAAACGAACGGTCGTCGACGCGCAAGACGACGTGCAGCGGTGATTCCGCGGGCGAGCGCGAGCGCGCGCCCAAAGCTGCCTCGAGATTTCCGGTATCGCTGTTGGTAACGCCGACGAGCGCCTTCGCCCGTTCCGGCGAACTAAACGCGATCGTCTCATCGTTGGTGACGTCGCCGGTCAAAAGATCGACTTTATGATCGCGCGCGAGTTCGACCAACATCGGATCGGGATTTTTTTCGATGACGACAACTTCTTCGCCGAGTTCGCGTAGGTAGTCGATGACCAGCGAACCGACGTTTCCCGAGCCGCAGACGATGACGTGCCCCGATCGGTGGATCTGCCGCAATCCGCGCAAGCGACGAATCTGCGCTGCGTTGAGCGTCGAGGTGATCGTTGCCGTAAAGACGGCGAAGACGAAAATTCCGGTCAGCATCGCAAACATGGAGACCGAGAGCGCGAGCGCCGTCGGAAACGCTATCGGGCCGGCGGCGCAATTCGTGCACGGGGTAATATCGCCATATCCGACGGTCGTCATCGTCGTGACGACGTAGTAAACGGCGACGAGCGGATTGAGTTTGAGAACGAAGCTAAAAAAAATGGAGAAACAGACGAACAACGCGAGGCTCACGATCGTGACGGTGCGTAAGATCGGTTCGGTGCGGCGAATGCCGGTCGCGATATCGTTGATGGCGCCGCGTAGCCGTTCGCCGAGTCGCCACGGGCGACGTTCGCGAAATTCCGCAGCCTTGCGTTTGAGCGCACGCATCGCCCCAAAAACGACGAGTGCATCCTCGGGTTGGAGTTTTCGCGCGATCAGTGCGGCGTTCGAT
>DAHUYY010000063.1 GCA_027306845.1 Vulcanimicrobiota bacterium
GCCATCCGGAGAAAGTGCTTGACGAAAGGATGGCCCTTGTGGCATGCTGGGTGAAATTCCTCCCGCGCCGAGCTTTCGACATATCGTGCGATCGTTTTGTGCACGCTCGAAAGTATCGACATTCATGCAAACCTTTGACTCACTCGGCCTACCCCCGGCGTTGCTGCGCGCGGTCGCCGACCTCCACTTTACCGAACCGACCCCGATTCAGGTGCAAGCGATTCCACCCGCGCTCTCCGGGCGCGACGTTCTTGCCAGCGCCCAGACCGGCAGCGGAAAATCCGCGGCGTTCGGCCTCCCGCTGATCGCGCGTTTGCTCGATCGCCCACGCGGCACCACCCGCGCGCTCGTCCTCGCGCCGACCCGCGAACTCGCCGAGCAGATCGCCGTCCACCTCGGTGCCCTGGTGCGCCACACCACGCTGCGCGTCGCCGCAATCTACGGCGGCGTCTCGTTCGGCCGACAGCTCGCTGCGCTCGCCTCCGGAACCGAGATCATCGTCGCGACGCCGGGGCGGCTGCTCGATCATCTCAGCAACGGCGACGTGCGGCTCGGTGCGATTGAAATGTTCGTGCTCGACGAAGCCGATCGCATGCTCGACATGGGCTTTCTTCCCTCGGTCCGCCGCCTGCTCCGCGCGCTTCCCGCGCAACGGCAGACGCTCTTTTTCTCGGCGACGCTGCCATCGGCGATCTCGGTACTCGTCGGGGAGATTCTCCGCGACCCGGTGCGCATCGAACTCGCTGCGGAGCATCCGCCGATCGAGATGTTGACGCAACGCATCTATTCGGTGCCGCAGGAGAAGAAGACCGAACTCTTGCTCGAGCTCTTTAAAGACAACAATATCTACAGCGCGATCGCGTTCACCCGCACGAAATCACGCGCCAATCGCCTCGCCGCAGCGCTTAGCAAGCATCGCATCCCCACCGATCTCATCCACGGGGACCGCTCCCAGGCGCAGCGCACGCGAGCGCTTGAGAGCCTCAAAAATGGAAAAATTCGCGTCCTCGTCGCGACCGATATCGCCGCTCGCGGTATCGATATCGTCGAACTCGGCCATGTCGTGAATTACGACGTGCCGTTGATCGCCGAAGATTACGTCCATCGCATCGGGCGCACCGCGCGCGCCAAAGCGAGCGGCGATGCGATCACCTTCGTCTCCGCCGATGAAGAGCCGCTCATTCTGAAGATTGAATACACGCTCGGCCGGCGCCTCGAACGCGAAATCAACCCGCTCTTTCCCGAGATTCCCGCCGTCGCCCCGAAGCCGCGTAAGGTCTACAGCAGCTCGCGCCGCCGCCGCTAAAGCCTCCCGTGCAAAGCGGCATTCGCACGCCGCGCGAGCGTCGCCAGGTGCGCGCGCGTTACTTCGTCGAGACCTCCGTTGCGCGCGCGAGCGGCAGCAGAACGCGCGAGCCGCTGCAACTCCAACTGCGCTAAGGCCCGCGCGTCCGGCGGCGTTCCGGGCTGCGGTTTGGTCGCGAGGGCGATCAGCTTGCCTTCGTAGATCGACTGCAGATTGCGACGCAGCAGCGAGATGGTGTGCAGATGCGGCGACCCCAGCTCGCGGTACACCGCGCCCTGCATCCACGAGAAGAGATCGGCGAGCGTCATCGTCGGGCCGATCGATTCCAGCGGGTTCTGTTCGAGCCGCGCGAGCACCGTCGGCGAAAATGCGTAGTCGATGGCGCCACGTTGCGCGTTGCCGATATTATCGACAATCGAGAAATCGTGGCGTTGCGGAGGATTGTAGGCCCAGACGGGGAGATTCCCGTAGCCCTCCCACCCGACATAGCCGTAGCCGGCCCACTCGGAATAGCCGAGCTTATTGAGAACCTGCGGCGAGAAGTTGAACTCGCGGTCGGAGAGTAAGTAGGAGTTCAGGATGCTGAAGGCGCGCTGTTGCATGACGAGCGGAACCGGAACGATCGGCGGCTGGGCGCCGGGATCGCCGCGGTGCGCGCGTGAGAGATATTGCCCGCCGATCCAGTGCGCCGACTTCGAAACGAGGGAGATGTAGCGATAGAAGATCGCGCGAAACGCATCGGTCGCCTGTTGATACGCGTGCCCGTTCTGCGGCAGCAGCTGCGTCTCGCGGTCCATTAACGCTCGATCCATCTTTAATTGCACCAGCGTCCAGCCGAGCTGATCGTTGGTCAGCTCTTCTTGTTCCACGCGCGGGTCGCTGGCGTGTCCGTTGAACCACGAAACATCCTCATCCGATGCGTAGCGATAGAGCGGGTTCGACCATGCGGAGGCCCAACGTTCGAGTGTCGGCAACTCTCCTTCCGGCATCGTCGCGCCTGGAATGTACCCATAGGCATATTTCATCGCATGGTAATCGTAGGGGCCGAGCACGGTCTGATAGTAATCGCCTTGTCCGTAGCCCTTCGGCCAAATGTTGAGCGGGGCATACTCCATTACCGTCGTTGCGATGCCGTATTTCGCGGTGAATGCGGGATTCTGTAAATCTTTGGCGGTGTAGGCATCGTGCCCTATAAAATTGTGCTGCATGCCGAGATCGTGCCCGGTCTCGTGCATGATCTCGGCTTGGAAGCTGTCGTAGATAAACTTCGCGGGAACCGGATCGGTGTTGCGACCGTAGCGAACCGGGTCGACGATATCGCGCCACGTATCGGCGGCGAACGCGGCGCTGTCGGCCGAGATCAGAATGCCGGTGCGAAACTCCTCGCCGGTGCGCGGATCGAAGAGCGTCTGTGAGTCGGCGCCGAAACTCGGGCTCGCTTCGGTGACCCAGCGCAAGACGTTGTAACGGATATCGTCGGGATCCCAATTGGGATCGTTCGGCTGCGGTTTCACTTGAATCGCATCGAGAATGCCGACCCGTGCGAGGGCGAGATTCCAGCGCAGCACCGCGTCGCGAATCGGTTTGCGATACTTCACCGGGACGGTATTGCTCATATAGAAAACCATAGGATGCGTCGCGCGCGATGGTTTACCGGGATCGGCGGGGGCGAAATTCCAGCGCACCAAATAGCGCAGGTAGCGGCTGCGCGCGGTATCGGCCGACGATGCAAAATCCATGTAGATGTCGTCGTAAAGCCCCACGCGATCGTCTGCGAAGCGGGGGCGATAGTGGTCTTGCGGAAGTTGCGCGAAATTATAGACGACCTTCATCTGCAGGCTTCGCGCATCAGGGGCGGTGTCGGGCGCCACGTGCGGCGCGTCGGTCGCCCAGAGCTGCTTGACATCGATGATGATATTTTTCGGGAAAGCTTTCGTTGCGCCGAAATAGGTGCGCGACGGGTCGAGATGATACGCCGTGGCGGGCGTGGTGTGCAGCGAACCATTGATGATCTGATCGAGATCGAGCACATCGTGAAATAGCGGCGAGGCATCGAAGACGATGTGCCCGTCGCCTTGCGCGACGATCTTGCCGACGCCGACGACCGACTGCGGAAAGTTATAATGTACTGCGAGCTGTCCCGATGGACTGTTCGGCGCGATGAATGAAGAGTTCGGCCATACGATTGCAATGCCATCGCCTGCGCGCTCGAAGCGCACCAGCATCGCCGGCAGGTGGTCGGTATTGCCCCAAACGATGAAGTCTCCGCCGATACCGTTACCCGGAACGATTGTTTCGAGATAATCGGTATTGAGCTGTGCGTCGCTCAGATCGATATACACCTGCCCGTTCTTGCGTAGAATTGTGAAGAGACCGTGCTGCTTGGTTGCCGATGAAGTAAAGGCGGCGTAGGATCCAGCGGGCGTCCCCGCCGATACCACAGCAGGAAACATGAGCACTGATGCGGCGGCGACCGCAATCAAAAATCGATTCATCCCTAGGCTCCCTTCTCGACGTAGCAGCGCAGGAGCCCTTCGGTGCGCGGTGCTGCCTTCCCTTAGGGAGGAGACCCCGGTCGCCGTCGGCGATGGTCGTTTCGTTGAGGGAGAGCTCGATAATCTCGGGTAGGGACTAGAGAACGTGGTGCGCCGAGAGCCCCCCGAGGCAGGCGGCGCGCTACGCTCTCGACCGCTAGCCCTTTCCCCGCAACTTTAGCGAGCCGATGCGGAAATCTCGAAGCGGTCGAGATTCATCACCTTATTCCACGCCGCGACGAAATCGCCGACGAACTTCTCGTGCGCGTCGGCAGAGCCGTAAACCTCGGCGAGCGCTCGCAGTTCGGAGTTCGACCCGAAGATTAAATCGACGCGCGTTCCGGTCCATTTGAGCGCGCCGCTCTTACGGTCGCGTCCCTCGAAGAGATCGTTCTTCTCCGATGTCGGCGTCCAGGCGGTGCCCATATCGAGCAGATGCACGAAGAAGTCGTTGGTCAGCGCCTCGGGGCGCGTCGTGAAAACGCCGTGCTTCGATGCGCCGACGTTGGTGCCGAGTGCCCGCATTCCGCCGACGAGCACCGTCATCTCCGGCGGCGTCAACGCGAGCAACTGCGCCTTATCGAGTAACCGCACTTCGGCGGGCACGCCGTTCTCGGCTTTGAGGTAGTTGCGGAAGCCATCGGCCTGCGGTTCTAAGACCGCAAACGAGTCGACATCGGTCATCGCTTGCGTCGCATCGGTACGCCCCGGAGTAAACGGCACCCGCACCTCGAGCCCCGCGTTCTTCGCCGCCTTCTCCACGGCAGCGCAGCCGGCGAGCACGATCAGGTCGGCGAGCGATAGGTGCTTTTTCCCCTTCTGGGCGCTATTGAAACGCTCTTGAATTTTCTCGAGCTTCTGCAACACCGTTGCTAGTCGCGCCGGCTCGTTGACCGCCCAGTCTTTTTGCGGAGCGAGCCGAATTCGCGCGCCGTTTGCACCGCCGCGTTTATCGGAGCCGCGGAACGTGGATGCTGCCGCCCACGCCGTCGCCACCGCCTGCGCGATGGAGATGCCCGATGCGAGAATCTCGGTTTTCAGGGCTGCGATATCGTTGGCGTCGATCGGGGCGCCGCTTGCCGCGGGCACGGGATCTTGCCAGATCAACGCTTCACCGGGAACCTCCGGCCCCAGGTAGCGGGCGCGCGGGCCCATGTCGCGATGCGTCAACTTAAACCATGCGCGTGCGAAGGCATCGGCGAACTCGTCGGGGTGTTCGTAGAAGCGGCGCGAGATTTTTTCGTAGATCGGATCGTAACGCAGCGCGAGATCGGTGGTGAGCATCGTCGGTGCGTGGAACTTCTTCGGATCGGCTGCATCGGGAACGGTGCCGGCACCGGCGCCGTTTTTCGCAGTCCACTGTTTTGCGCCGGCCGGGCTTTGCGTTAACTCCCACTCGTAACCGAAGAGCGTTGCGAAGAAATCGTTATCCCATTTCGTCGGCGTCTTCGTCCACGTTACTTCCGGGCCGCCGCCGATCGTGTCGGCGCCCTTCCCGGAACGGAAGCTGCTCTTCCAGCCGAGGCCCTGCTCTTCGATCCCGGCCGCCTCCGGTTCGGGGCCGACGAAGGAGGGCGGGCCGGCTCCATGCGTCTTTCCAAAGCTGTGGCCGCCGGCGATTAACGCGACGGTCTCTTCATCGTTCATCGCCATGCGTTTGAACGTTTCGCGAATATCGATCGCGGCGGCGAGCGGGTCGGGGTTTCCGTTAGGGCCTTCGGGGTTGACGTAAATCAAGCCCATCTGCACCGCGGCGAGCGGGTTATCGAGATCGCGTTCTCCGCTGTAGCGCTTGTCGGCGAGCCACGCATTCTCCGGGCCCCAGTAGACCGAATCGTCGGGCTCCCAAACATCGGCGCGGCCGCCGCCGAAACCGAAGGTCTTGAACCCCATCGATTCCAGCGCGACATTCCCGGCGAGAATCATCAAGTCGGCCCACGAAATCTTCCGCCCGTACTTCTGCTTGATCGGCCAGAGCAGTCGGCGCGCTTTATCGAGGTTGACGTTATCGGGCCAACTGTTCAGCGGTGCGAAGCGCTGCTGCCCCGCGCCCGCTCCGCCGCGCCCATCGCCGGTGCGATAGGTTCCCGCGCTGTGCCAGGCCATGCGAATAAAGAGCGGGCCGTAGTGGCCGAAATCGGCGGGCCACCACTCTTGGGAGTCGGTCATCAGCGCGTGGAGATCGCGCTTGAGCGCTGCGAAGTCTAAGCTGCGGAACTCTTTTTTGTAATCGAACTCCTCGCCCATCGGGTCCGATCGCTCGGAGTTCCTGCGGAGGATATCGATCGGCAGGCGATTCGGCCACCAGTCTGCATTCGAGGGGCCGGCACCGCCGGGTTGGTGGAATGGGCACTTTCCTTCAGACATGGTTCTATGCTCCTCAATGGATTTCGTTCGCTTCCCTATTATCTGCGAGCTTCCCCATCGTTCAAGCCGGGCAAACCGATAGATTCTAGAGGTCGTGCCTATGGAGGCATCCGAAAAGAGCCTCTCCACCTAGCGTCGGCTAGGAACCCGTAGGAGCTCGAGGAGGCGGTTGTGAGCCAGCCCAAAGGCGCGGATGCATACGGCAACGATGCCGCCGCCGTGCTGCGTGCGCTCACCCCGAAAATCGGCGAGGCGACCGAGCGATTCGTCGCTACGTTCTACGATAATCTCACCGAGTATCCCGGGCAAGCCGAGATCGTCGCACGGCTGACGCCGAGCGAATTCGCTCGCTTGCAGGCGCATCAAAACGCGCACCTCCGCATGCTGCTCGATCCCGAGCTCGACGAAGCGCGGCACCGTGCGGTGGCGCGGCGAGTCGGGCACATTCATGCGCTTACCGGGGTCGAACCGGGGTGGATCGTCGACGGTTACGAACGCTATCGCCGCGTCGTCTTCGATCTCTCGGGCGTCGCGCAGCGCGAATATCGCGCCCTCTGCGATATTCTCGATCGGCGCCTGAGCATCGAACTTCACGAACAGCTCGATGCACCGCGCGAACTCAACCTCGTGCAGCACGCCGCGCTCCAGCGCATCGATCGATTGGTCGCCTCCTCAACGACCTTCAGCGACTTGGCGAGCGGGCTCCTGGAGATTCTCATCACCCTCGAGGGAATCGTGACCGCGGCGATCTCGCGCCCCGATCCGCAAGGGAATTTGCAATACGAAGTAACCGGAGGCGAGAAGGCACGGCGTTACCTCGGCATGCTTGCAGCGGGAAAAGCGCCGCCGATCAGCATTCATGCCGACCGCCCAACCGGCCAAGGGCCGAGCGGTCGCGCGTGGCGCAGCGGAAACGTCGAACACACGCTGGCGATGGCGCTCGACCCGGGGATGGCGGTCTGGCGAGAAATGCTCGCTGAATTTCAACTGCGCTCCGCCGCGACGGTCCCCGTTCTCGATAACGACGATCGCCCGCAACTGCTCATCCAGCTCTGGAGCGATCTCACGGGGCATTTTATTATCCCCATGCGGCAGACGCTGATCGAACATCTTCAACGAGCGCTGGGGCACGCGTTTGCGCGCCTCGGACAGCGCGACCAGCAGAGCCTCGTCGTCGTTCCGCACGGGCGGCGCCTCGAGTGGCGCGAGCTGTTACAGCACGACGGGCTCGAAATGCACTTTCAACCGGTCGTCGATCTCACGACCGGCGCGTTGCAGAAAGTCGAAGCGTTAGCGCGGCTACGCAATGGGCACGGAGAGCTCGTTCATCCCGCGCAATTTTTGCCGGCGTTCGGCGAATGGGAGTTGCAACGTCTCTTCGCACAAGGGCTCGACCAAGGCATCGAGGCATTGCACCTGTGGGAGCAGAGCGGCATCGCCACAAAACTCTCGATCAATCTTCCCCCGCAGGGGCTCAAAGATCGTCGATATCTCGAGATCCTTCGCGATACGCTCGCGCGAAGCAGCATCGATCCCGGGCGCATCACGTTGGAATTGCTTGAGACCGGACACGTCGAGCAATCCGTCGTGCAGGGGACGATCGTCAACGCGATCCGCGAGCTCGGCGTCGGCCTCGCCGAGGACGATTTAGGTTCGGGGTACAGCTCGCTCCTTCGCATGGATCGAATTGCCTTCGACGAGATGAAGATCGACCAAGGCCTCGTCTGCAACTCGACGCAGACGCCGCGCAAAGCATTGGGTTTCATTCATTACCTCACGCGTTTAAGCCACGATTTCGGCATCCCGGTGACGGTCGAAGGTTTGGAAAACGACGGCCTCGTTGAGGCGGCGGTGATCTTTAGTGCAAATATGGGGCAAGGCTATGCCATAGCGTCGCCGATGCGCGCCGTCGAGCTCAAGGATTGGGCGGATCGCTTCACGCTGGCGGTCGACCGAACGCGCCCCAAAACCGCGCTCGGCGCGTTCGCCACCAATATGCTCTGGCACTTACAGTTGGTAAGCCTCAGCCCATGGCGAGAGTTGCTCGATAATTTCTTGGGTATGCCCTCGAGTTTAGCGCAGTACATCGCAAATCAGGGTGCGGGCGCCGCGTCGTTGCTCGAAGCGCACGATGAACTCCACAACGTCGCTTCCCTCCATGGCCCGAGCGATCCACGGTATTGGAGCGCGCGTGGCCGCATGGAGGCGTTGCTCGCCGAACGCATCGCAGTCGAAAACGAATAAGTCCGCGGGCGTTAGGAAGGGTGTCGCCGTCGCCTCGCCCAGTGCGGCATCGATGTTTCGGTGAGGGCAAAGGCAACGAAACACATCGCGAGCACGAGATGGTTGAGCGAGGCGCCGAAGTACTCCCAAAACGGGGCGCCCGCGCCGGGATAGTTTGAAGAGAACAGCAATGCGAGCATGTAGATCGCGCCGCAGGCGCTCGCAAGCCGTACCAAGATTCCCGATACGAGCGCGAGCCCGATTGCGAGTTCGCCGTACGCCGCGAGATACGCGATGATGCCGGCATGCGGCAACACGAAACCTTGTAAGACCGGAACCATAAACGGATAGGTGGCACGATCGTTGAGGAAGCGCTCGATCCACATTTGGAATCCGCCGCCCTGCGTGAATTCTGTGCCGAAGACTTTATACTGCGCGAAAATAAGAAAGAGCACGCCGACGGCGATTCGTAACGATCGAAATGCAGTCTCGGCGGAGAGCGTTGTGCGCCTGCGCACGCCTATTTCGCCGGCGGTGGGACGGGAAGCGGGTGGGCTCCCGCGGCGTGCAAGCGAGCATTGAGCCCCGGTATCGAACGAACGTATGCGTTATAGGCGGCGCGTGCGGAACGATATTCCGCTTCGATCCGCGCGTAAAACTGCGCCGCAGCTTGGGTGATAATGCCTTGAACGGGGAACGATTGCAGCGAACTGAGCGCTCCATCGAGGTTTTCACGGAGCGCGCCGGGGCGCGAGACGGAATCCTCGCTGTTGGTATAGTTTGCGGTCAGCTGCGCCATAACGGCGATGCGTCCGCTCCGAGCGCGTGCGATCGCCGCTGCGGCCGGCCCCGAGAGCGTCGGCTCGGCAGCGAGCGCTTTCCCGACGCTATCGAGGTGGTTCAGCATCGTGTCGACGCTGGAATACAGGTTGTTGAGGTGTGCAAACGCATTGTAACTCTCGCGCATCTGTGCGAGCGTCTCGGTCGCCTTCGGGTCGGCCTTGACGGCGAAGCGTTGCACGAACGTCCGCCCGTCGAGCGTTACCCGCACGGCGTAGATCCCCGGCACGACCGTCGCGCCGTCACTGGGCCCGGCAAAGGCGGCGTTCGCCGCGCCGCTCCATTTTACGGGCGGCGCGGTCGTGAAGTTCCACACGATTCGGTTGAGCCCGGCGCGGTTG
>DAHUYY010000064.1 GCA_027306845.1 Vulcanimicrobiota bacterium
CGCCTGCATCGCTTCGATAACGGCGGTAATTCGTCGTGCACGTTCGTCGAGAAGAGCGATCTGTTCGTCGAGTGCTGCCACGAAGTCGAACGCCTCGGCATCGAGAAAGCTCGCGATCGCATCGAGACGGAAACCCAACGCCTTGAGGGTGACGATCTGTTGTAAGCGAATCAACTCGTCGGCTCCGTACCATCGATAGCCGGCCTCGCTCCGTGCTTGGGGGCGAAGCAGCCCGATTCGATCGTAATACTGGAGCGTCCGGATCGTGATTCCGGTCTGCCGGGCGAGCTCTCCGATGCGATAACGGTCGTTCATAGTGATAGATGAGCCGGTGGGCTCGCCTTCATCCTGCAGCATGACGCAAGGTCAGGGTCAAGCCCCGGCGGTTCGATCCGGTCGCGGAAACCTTGCGTCTCTCGCCGCCGGAAACCCCGCGTGCCTTCGGGCGGTCATATCCGACATGAAGCAGAGAAAACTTGGTGCCCAGGGCTTGGTCGTTTCGGAGATTGGGCTGGGCTGCATGGGGATGTCGGAATTTTACGCCGGGCGCGATGATGCCGAATCGATCGCCACGATTCACCGGGCGCTCGAACTCGGAATCAATTTCCTCGATACCGCCGATATGTACGGGCCGTTCAAAAACGAGGAACTCGTTGGAAAAGCGATCGCCGACCGCCGCGATGGCGTCGTGTTGGCGACGAAATTTGGAAACGTGCGCGGCAACGACGGCTCGTTTCAAGGGGTAAACGGGCATCCCGATTACGTGCGCGCGGCCTGCGATGCGTCGCTGAAGCGCCTCGGCGTCGCGCATATCGATCTCTATTACCAACATCGCGTCGATACGACGGTGCCGATCGAGGAGACCGTCGGTGCGATGGCCGCGTTGGTGGCGGCCGGCAAGGTACGGTACCTCGGGCTCTCCGAAGCCGCACCCGCAACGATACGGCGCGCGCACGCGGTGCACCCGATCTCGGCGCTGCAGACGGAGTACTCGCTCTGGACGCGCGATGTTGAAGACGATATCCTCGGCACGGTGCGCGAACTCGGCATCGGTTTCGTCGCCTATAGTCCGCTCGGGCGCGGTTTTTTAAGCGGCGCTTTCAAAACCCCCGACGATTTTCCGGCTGACGACACGCGGCGGCGGCATCCGCGATTCCAAGGCGAGAATTTCGTGCAGAACCTCCGCCTCGTCGATCGCGTGCGCGAGATCGCAAGCGAGAAGGGCGTAACTCCATCGCAACTCGCAATCGCCTGGCTGCTCGCACAGGGGGAAGATATCGTGCCGATTCCGGGCACGAAGCGGCGCGCCTATCTGGAAGAGAACGTGGGCGCCGCATCGATAACGCTCGGCGCCGACGATCTCGCGCGGATCGCCGCAGCGGCGCCGAAGGGCGCGACTGCAGGGCTGCGCTATCCCGATATGAGCACCGTCCACCGCTAGCGGCCTTCGTGGTACAATTGCCTCCCGAAGCGTTTGAGTGGGAGGCGGGATGGAAGGCTTCGAAAACGGGAAAATGATGCGGATCTTCGTCGACGAGCACGATCGTCATGGCGTCGAACCGCTCTATACCGCAGTCGTCGAAGTGTTGCGCAAGCGCGGGGTCGCCGGAGCGACCGTGCTGCGCGGAATCGAAGGCTTTGGCGCGCACAACCAAATTCATATCGCCAAACCTTTTTCGGCCGCGCCGAACTCGCCGGTGCTTATCGAAGTCGTCGATGAAGAGGATCGCCTGCGCGCGTTGATTCCGGAGTTGGAGACGATGATCGGCGAAGGGCTTATCACGCTCGAAAACATCTCGTATCTCCGTTTACAACGGCCGACGACAGCGAGAGCGTAAGAGCGAGAGGCTCGCGGAGAGGGCGAATCTTCTCGAATTCTTCGCAACTTTTCCGACGCTTTCGAGTACGCTCGCCCGGTGAGTACGCGAGGTCTTCGAAAGATCGTTCTTTTGCACGGACATCCCGACCCCGACCGAACGCGTTTGGGATACGCGCTCGCCGATGCATACGAGCGGGGAGCGCGCTCGGCCGGGCACGAGGTGCATCGCGTCGATATCGCCGATCTCGATATCGGTTTTCTACGCACCAAACGGCAGTGGGAGGAAGAGCTGCCGGCACCGGAGATGCTCGCGCTGCGCGAAAAAGTTGCCGCAAGCGATCATCTTGCGATCGTGTTCCCATTATGGTTGGGGACGTTGCCCGCCTACACTAAAGCGTTTTGGGAGCAACTCTTGCGCACCGGTTCGCCGCAGAATGGAAAAACGAGCGCTCCTTCGATCCTGCGTGGGAAAAGCGCGCGGCTCATCGTGACGATGGGGAGGCCGGCCTTCTTGTTTCGATGGTTTTTCGGTGGATACGGGGTGAAAAGTTTCGAACGGAGCGTACTGAAAAGCATGGGCGTTGCCCCGGTCCGGAGGACGCTGCTCGGTTCGGTCGAGCGGCGCGATGCAGCGGCGCTGCAAGGCTGGGTGGCGGCGATGCACGAAATGGGGCGGCGATGCAATTAACCTTCCTCGATACGGCCGCCGTGCGCGCGATCTACGAACGGCCCTTTCCGGAGCTCGCCTTCGCGGCGATCGCCGCGCATCGCGCGGCTTTCGATCCGCTGGCGATCCAGCAATCGACGTTACTGAGCGTGAAGACCGGCGGCTGCTCGGAGGATTGCGGATATTGCGCGCAGAGCGCGCGGCGCACCACCCACGTACGCCCCGAACCGCTCGCGGAGATCGACGATGTCGTCGCCGCGGCAGGCGCGGCGAAAGAAGGCGGCGCGACGCGTTTCTGCATGGGTGCGGCGTGGCGCGGAGTGAAAGACGGCCCGGCGTTCGAGCGCGTTCTCGAAATGGTGCGCGCGGTGAGCGCGCTGGGTCTTGAGAGTTGCGTAACGCTCGGCTCGCTGCAACCGCACCAAGCGCAAGCACTGCGCGAAGCGGGGCTGCATTATTACAATCACAATCTCGATACCTCGCGCGAATACTATCCGCAAGTCGTCTCGACGCACGGCTACGACGACCGCCACTCAACGCTCTCGCACGCGCGTGCGGCCGGATTGAAACTCTGCTGCGGCGGCATTATCGGCATGGGAGAATCGCGCGAAGACCGCATCGCGCTTATCGCGGAGCTCGCGGCAATGGAGAGCCCGCCGGAATCGGTGCCGGTGAACGTGCTCGTTCCGATCGAAGGAACCCCGCTTGCGGAGCGAGCGAGTTTCGATCCGATCGAGCTCGCGCGAACGATCGCGACGCTCCGAATCGTGCTACCGACCTCGTACGTTCGGCTCGCGGCCGGACGATCCGAAATGAGCGTGGAGTTGCAAACGCTCTGCCTCCTTCTCGGAGCGAACTCGATTTTTGCCGGCGATCGCTTGCTCACGACCGAGAACGCCGATGCCGATAGCGATGCCGATCTGTTTGCGGCTCTGGGAATGCACGCCGCGACGCAGTAGCTTGGCGAGGCGCTGCAGCGCGATAAGCGCCGAGGTATTCTTTTCCCTCCCGCCAAAGGCAGAGCAAATGATCGATCCCACGGAACGCTTCTCCGCGCGCGCCGCAGATTACGTGCTCGGCCGCCCCAGCTACCCCACGGAGGCGATCGACGCGCTCTTCGAAGGCTTCGGCGATCCATTGCAACTAAGCGTCGCCGATCTCGGAGCGGGGACGGGGATCTCGTCGCGCCTGCTCGCCGAGCGCGCCGGAACGACGTTTGCAATCGAGCCGAATGCAACGATGCGGCAGAGTGCGGCGCCGTTTCCACGGTTGGAATGGCGCGATGCACGCGCCGAAGCGACCGGGCTTCCCGACGCATCGGTCGATCTCGTTACCGCTTTTCAAGCCTTCCATTGGTTCGATTCGGAGCGCGCGCTCGCCGAGATCGAACGCATCCTTCGCCCCGGCGGCCGCGCCGCGCTGCTCTATAACGAACGCGACGAACGCGACGCTTTTACGGCGGCCTACGGCGAGATCGTGCGTACCTACGCAACCGACGAAAGCGAAGCGCGTCGCGCCGATGGTCGCATGACCTTTCTCACCTTCGAAGGTTGGAAACGCGTACGTTTTGCTCCGTTTGCAAACGAACAGCGGCTCGACCGCGCCACCCTCTTCGCGCGCGCAGGCAGCACCTCGTATCTTCCGCACGAAGGTGAGGCGGCCCGCCGCTTGCACGAAGATCTCGATGCGCTCTTCCAACGATTCGCCCGCGACGGATTCGTGACGATGACGATGCAGTGCTCGGTAACACTCGCCGAGACGCGATGAGCGACGTTACCGATTTTTCCGTCGGCGCAAGCGGCGATGCCGCCGAGCAAATACGCTATCTCGATGCCGTCGCGCAGCTCGGCGCGCAAGCAAAAGACGCGACGTTTGCGATGCAAGGCATCTCGGCGAATTCGCGCGTGCTCGATTGCGGCTGCGGCGTCGGCGATGACGTGCGGGCGATCGCCGCGCGCGTCGGCGCGGAGGGCATGGTGGTCGGTCTCGACGCGAGCGAGGCGTTGATCGCTGCGGCGATCGCTCGCGGCGTTCCGCCGAACGCGCGTTTTATTACCGCAAGTGCCGAGAGCTTATCCTTTCCCGATGTCTCCTTCGATGCCGTACGCGCCGAACGATTGTTGCAGCATCTCGCCGATCCGCAAGCTGCGGTGAAGGAGATGCACCGCGTGCTCCTCCCCGGCGGTTCGTTGCTTGCAATCGATCAAGACTGGCAGAGTATCGTCGTCGCCGGCGGCGACCGCGCCACAACGCGCACGATCGTCGATGCGTTCGTCGATTCGCTCGCGGACGGTTGGGCCGGAAGGCGCCATCGCGAGCATTTCGTCGGGGCCGGCTTCACGCAGATCGAATCGCGCCCGTTCGTGACCTCGCTCTCGTTCGCGCATGCCTATGCATTCGTGCTGGAATCGGCGATCGGGGCGGCGATCCGCAGCGGAAGGCTTGATCGCGTCGAAGCGGATGCCTGGGTGCGTGGATTGCTCGCAGCCGATGCGCGCGGCACGTTTTTCTACGGCGTGACGGTCTTTCTCACGGTCGCGGTGCGATAACGCACCAAGGCGAGAGGATTGACCCCGCGCCGACGTTAACGGTGTACGCATAATGTCACAATACGTACTCGATGCCCACTTCATCGTCGCCGCGCTGGTAATTCTCTGTGCGCTCGTCTTTAGTTGGAACACGATGGGTCGCCGCGTGATGGTCGCCGTAACCGGGCTCCAATTTCTTGTCGGACTCATCGTAGCAGGGGTCTATCATCCGGCCGGTTCGGTGATCTGGTTCCACATCGGAGGCGCGCTTGCGGCGATGGTTGCCTATATTTTCGCGCGTCGGCTCGGCGAAACACCCGGCAAGGAAGCGCTCGCCGTTGCGCTCTCGGTATTGGGATTACTCTTGGCACTCGGAACGTTTTCGCTGGGCATCACGCTGGCGCGCGGGTCGATGTAGTGAGCGAGATCCGCCGCAGCGGGCATCGCTCCGCTCCGAAGTCGCGGCCGAACTATGCGATCCCCATTGTCGTTCTGCTATTGCTCGCGATCGGCGTGGGGTGGTGGTTCGTGCGCCCGCATGCCGCCGCGCCCAACACGCTGACGATCTATTACACGAACATGGACGGAACCACCGTCAAACCTTGGAATGTGACGCTGCGACCGCGCCCGGCGGGAAGCACGCGCGCGGAATGGGCGCACGACCGTGCGCTCTATGCCGCACTCCAGGCCGTCGTCGGCCCGCCCGCCGACGTTCGCGCGGTGCGCTTCCCACCGGGAACGCGCGTGATCGATGTCGCGCTTCACGGAACGACGGTGACGGTCGATCTTTCGAAAGAAGTCGAATCGCAGCCTGGTGGCACCTTCGGTGAGAACGCGGAGTTCAAGGCACTCGTCTATTCGATGACGGCGTTGCCGGGAATCTCTGCCGTGCAGATCACCGTTGAGGGCCAACGATTGCCGACGCTGCCCGGAGGGCACCTCGAACTCGATGAACCGCTCCATCGCTCGGATTTCTAGCGCGCTCTTTGCGCTCTGCCTCGCGCTGCTCTGCGTGCCGCGCGTCGCAGTTGCGGCCCCGCTCTGGCAATTTGCGGGCCGCACCTTTGCCTTTACCCACGTCGAACGGCGCGATGCGACGCTGATGGTCGGGGTCGACGACCCTGCCTTGCGGCGCCTCTTCCACGCGCTCGGTGCGATCGTTACGTGGAAACCGGGGGCGCGCTACGTTTTAATCGCGACCGGCGAGCCGACGATCGTCAGCTTTGCCATCGGGCATCGCACATACGATATCGGTCCGCTCGCGGTGCGCTCGAAGGCGGCGCCGTTCGCGCGCGGCGGTGAAGCATACCTCGATTTCGATGCCCTCGCGCGCTCGTTGGGGCTGCGCAAGATCGCCGATGGAGCGGCGACGATCCTGCAACCGCAGATTACCAACCTCGACGTTCGCGACGAGGGCAGCGGTATGCGCGTCGTCGCGCGCGGAGCGATCCCCCTGCAAGCGCGGCTCGTGCGGGCGAGCAAACGGCAGATGACCTATGCGTTCGTCGGTGTCGGAAGCCGATTGTCGCATCTCCGTAGCGTCGATGCCGGCGGGCTGGTTGCGGTAGAACTCTCGCAAGTCGGTACGGCGGCGCATCCGACCACCTACGTTACGCTCGACCTCGACGGAACTTCGCACGTCGCTCAGGTCGGCTCGCTCGACGGTCGCGATATCGGGTTCGTCATCGCTCCCGGGGCGAGCGAGCTCGCCCTCAGCAGCCCCGCCGCGCCCGCACCGAGTCGCTCGCTCACGACGCCGCCACCGACGCCGACGCCGCCGGTCACCGTTGCGTTACGGCCGCCGCCGAACGCCGAGTTGCCGACGGTATCGCCGTGGAATCGTGTCGCAAACGAACCGCTCGCGACGAGCCCGCCGGTTGCAGAGGTTACGCCGGCCCCGCTCGTCTCGCTCGCGCAAATCAATGCAATTGAAGCACAGCAGACGGCGAGCGGTGAAACGCTGCACGTCGCACTCACCGGTGCCGCTTCGTTCGATTGGCACCATTTGCGCGCGCCGGACAACCGCTTTTGGATCGACCTGCATGGTGCGACGCTCGAACCGACGGCGATACCTCCCTCGACCGGCGCTCCCATCGCCGACGTGCGTGCGCGGCAGATCGATCCGCAGACCGTGCGCATCGCACTCACCATCGTGGGTGCGCACGATGTAACGGTGACGCCGGCGGCGACCGGCGTCGATATCGCAGTCGACGGCGCGCTCGCGCTTGCCGATGCGTCGACCGCCGGTACGGGCGTCGCCGGTACCGGAACGCCGAGCGTCGCGCTCGCTGCCGCAGCCCCGGTCGCCGGTGGCGACCCTAGTCTTTGGAGCGTGAACCCCGTGGCGGCATACGTGCCGACGAACCCGCGCTTGATCGTGATCGATCCCGGGCATGGCGGGAGCGACCGCGGAGCGGTGCGTCATGGCGTCGCCGAAGCGGTGCTTACCCTCGATATGGCCAAGCGTTTGCGCGCGATTCTCGAAGCGCGCGGCTGGCAGGTCATAATGACGCGGACCAAAGATGTCGATGTCTACGCTCCCAACGATACCGCCGAACAGGAATTACAAGCACGCGATAATATCGCCAATCGCGCCGGAGCGCGCTTGCTCGTGAGCATTCACGCCAACGCCTATATCAATGCCGGTCCCAACGGTACCACGACGTATTACGCAAAACCGATCGACCAGCCGCTCGCGCGCGATATACAGAACGAACTCGCCGCGCAGGTCGGCACGAAGAACGACGGCATTATCAAGAGCCATCTCTACATTCCGTTGCATGCGTTCATGCCCGCCTGTCTGGTCGAGACGGCCTTCCTCTCCAACCCCGACGATTTCGTCCTGCTTACCGACCCTGCGTGGCGGCAGAAGGTCGCCGTCGCGATCGCCGACGGCATCACCGATTATGCAGGCGCACCGCCGCCGGCAATCCAACCCCAGCAGTAAGTTATGCTGGGGCTTTTTGATTCCGGGCTCGGCGGTTTGACCGTGCTTCGAGCCGTTCGCGCGGCGCTTCCCGATGAAGAGATCGTCTTTCTCGCCGATCAGGCGCACGTGCCCTATGGAGATCGTAGCGAAGAAGAACTCGTCGAGCTCCTCCAGGCGAACGTCAGGTGGTTAGAGGCAGCGGGTGCCGATGCGATCGTGATGGCGTGCAATACCTCGTGTGCCGTCGCGCAGCGCCACGGCTGGCCGAAAGCCGACGTTCGCATTCTCGATCTCATCGAGTCGGCGGCGCTCGCCGTCACGCGGCGCGGCCTGCGCGATGTCGCGGTGATCGCGACCACTGCGACCGTTCGCACCGGCGCATACGGCCATGCATTGCGTGCGCGCGTTCCTGCGATGCAGGTGACGGAGATCGCGGCGCCGGCGCTGGTGCCGCTCGTGGAGGCCGGCGAGATCGAAGGCGAGCGGGCGCGCGAAGCGGTTGCGAAGGTCTGCGCGCGCGTTCCCGATTCTTGTGAAGCGGTGCTGCTGGCGTGCACGCATTTTCCGGTACTCGACGCGCACTTCGCTGCGGCGCTCGGCCCGAAGGTGCTGCGGATCGATCCGGCGATCGTGCAAGCAGAGCGGGCTGTTGCGCTGGCGATCGAAGCGGGTTCGGCGCGCGGGCACGGGCGGACGCGTTGCGTTACCACCGGCGACGGGGCGCGTTTTGCCGCGCAAATCGAGATGATTCTCGGCCCGGATCCCGCTCGTACTAGTGAAGCAGTGCGTTTGGAATATGGAAGAGATCGAAGAGTACGGTGACGCTGCCGATTCCGAGCACCGAACCGCCGATCACTTGTGCGAGCGTGTGCGCGCGTAAATAGACACGCGCCCATCCGACCATTGGAATCAGAATCAGAAAGGGCAGCGGCGAGCGACCGTCGAGGAAGACGATAACCGTCAGTGCAGCCGAGATCGCCAGCGCGTGCGTGCTGATCTTCCAGTAGCGCGTGATGACCTGAATGATCGCTCCCGAGACGGCATATCCGGCCAATGCGGCCCGCATGAGCATCGGTGCGTGTGCGGCCCAGAGGACGATCAATCCGAGAACGTAGGCGAGGGTAAACGCCGAGAAAACGGACTCGCGCTCCCGACGCTGCGACATATCGAGGTCGGAGATGCGGTCGCTGGCATAGAGCCAGAAGACGTAGAGCATCGGTAGCAGCGAGGTGAAGGTCGTAGAGAGGAAGAGCAACTTCCAGAACTCGAGCGTGGAGCGTGCCGTCTGGCTCGAAAGGATTACGAAGAGCGCGAGGGCGCAGAGAAACGGGTTGAAAATCGTCGATAGAATGCGCGCGAGGTCGCGCCAGACATTCCGGGTGCGCTCGGGGAGAAGATGTACCGAGGGGTCGATCACCCGGCCGAAATGCGACCTAGCGAACCCTCCTCCCTCCGCCGACGGTTCTGAGGGCATGGGTGCCCCGCCGGGGCTTCCCCACACCGTTCTCGAATCGGAAACACGCGATATGCTCGAAAAAATCAACTCCCCCGCCGATCTCAAGAGGCTCGACCGCGACGACCTCGCACTGCTCGCGCGGGAGATCCGCGACCTGC
>DAHUYY010000065.1 GCA_027306845.1 Vulcanimicrobiota bacterium
CACGAACTCAACCCGAAACGGCGGCTCTCCACCGGCCCAGCCGAACGATATGCGATCGAGTGATTCGGGAACGAATTGTGGCCTTGAGAGCATCGAGGAGCGAAGTGCATCGCCGAAGTGTCCTCGGGATACGTCGGCCGTCATCGAGAGATTTCTCTCCCGAAAAAGCGTCGCTACCACGAGAATAAAGCGTTTGAGGCCGGCGAAGAGTGGGTTTGGCGGGCTTGGAATGCCTATGTGAATGGTTCGCGTTTTCGAGGCACAGGAGATCTCGTCCGCACGCGTTGGTGCACCTCCGGAAAGCACTCGCTGAAGGGAGAGCACGGTCACCACCGGGTGCGGCCCCGGGTGCGCACAGCCCCCGATTCGAACGCGGTCGCCGCTCTCGAGGATGCTCCCTTTAAGCCGCAATGCCGGGGTGATTCGCACCTCTGCAATCGGGCCGTCGATACAATAAAAATCGCCGACCCCTTTTGCCTCGGTCGCATATTTGGGGTTTTTGAGGGCGGCGATGAGCTGCGAGCAGGTCTTGAGATGGGTCGGTGGAGCGGGCGAAGCCGCAAGCAAACCAGCGCCTATCCCACAGGATAGAACGATGACGAGCAGAGGCATTGCCAGCACGCGCATCGCGTTCGGCCTTCTTGCCGCCTTGCTGGCGCTCCTTTTCGATACCGAACGCGGGCATTTGAATTTCGCGATCGTGGCTGCCAAATCCAGGAGAGTTCCGACGCTTGCCGATAGTTGCAGGCCATGCCCCAGGAACCACCCCCGGATCGCCAAGCCCTGCTCGCCCGCATCGAAGCGATGGATCCCGCCGAGATCGATATGCTTCCCGTCGGTATCATCACGCTCGGGCTCGACGGCACGATTCTGCGCTACAATCGCACCGAGGCTGGGTACTCGCGGCGCCACGCCGCGGCCCAGATCGGGCGGAATTTTTTTCGCGAAGTCGCCCCCTGTACCGAGGAGTCGCTCTTCGAAGAACGCTTCCGCGAGCTTGCGCTTCCCGACGGCCACGGCACCGTGGAATTCGATTACACCTTCGCCTTCCCGTGGGGCAGCGAGCGAGTCCTGATATCGTTTCTGCGCGCCCCGTCGGCGCCGCGCATCCAAGTCGTCATCACCTGGCCCGCTCAACCGTAAATTCAGATTCGCTAAATCTTCTTCATCCGCTCATCGGAGCGACTGCAGGCGAGAGTAGCATCGGCGTGTGGTTACCAGCGCGCCGACCATTCGAACCGTTACTTTAAACCCCGCCGTCGACGAGGCAATCGTCGTCGAACGACTCGCGCTTGGAAGTATAAATCGCTGCGAACTCGACGCCGTCGATCCGGGTGGGAAAGGCATCAACGCCGGTCGGGTCATCCACCGCCTCGGTCGCTCCACGCTCGCACTCGGCTTCGTCGCCGGCGTCACCGGCGCATACCTGCGCGCCGCCCTAGATCGCGAAGGTGTCCCCCATGCGTTTGAAAGCATCGCCGGATTGACGCGCATTAACGTGATGATGCTCGAACGAGCGAGCGGGAGGCGAACGCGCATGTATCTTCCGGGAGCGAGGGTGACGGCGATACAACTCCAGCGACTGAGCGCCTCGCTCGACGACGCGCCGGCAGGCTCGCTCGTCGTCCTCGGCGGGAGCCTCCCGCCCGGAGTTCCCGCGACCTTTTACGCCGAGACGATTCGCCGACTCAACGGGCGCGGCGTTCGCTGTATTCTCGACACGTCGGGCCCGGCGCTCGAACAAGCGCTCGCCGCGCGGCCTCTCCTGATTAAACCGAGCCTCGATGAAGCCGAGCAGATGCTCGGGCGCAGCCTGCTCGAGCGGGGTGCCGTTATAGAAGCGGCACGCGAATTGCAGCGCCGCGGCGCCGAATATGTCGTCATTTCGCGCGGCGAGGAGAGCACGATCGCGCTCGTCGGCGAGAGCCTTTGGGAGGCTCAATCACCCAAGATCGCAGCCCGTAGTACCGTTGGCTCCGGCGACTCGATGGTTGCCGGGCTCGCTATTGCAATCAACGAAGGGATGCCGTTCTCCGAGGCACTGCGACTCGGCAGCGCGGCCGGAGCCGCGACTGCGATGACGACCGGGACGCAACTCGGCGATCTCCGCGAAATCGAAAGACTCCGCGAGCTCGTGATTATTTCCCAGCCCGCTTCATAAACGGCCCACCCAAGAGCGGTGAAAGTCCGCAAAAATTGACCAGCCCCGAAACGATGAAGACCAACCCGACGATCCCAACGATATCGCGGCCGATACCGTGCAGGGAATGATAGGCCAAAAAGATCAGCAACAAGCCGATTACGGCGCGAATGATGCGGGCAGTGCCGCTAAAAAGAAAATCGATCATCCGAGAGCCGTTTGGAACCGTCACGGGAAACTCCTTGCATGCTTCTATGCGCCGCTCCGGGCAAGCACTCGTAGATCCTCGGGAAGGGCGAGGCCCAGCTCTTCCTTGAGAAGGCCCTCATAGCTCCGGATCTCCGCGATGGCCAATGCCTCGTTGCCCATCGCCCGGTGTGCGCGAGCGAGCGTCGCGCGCGAAACCCCATCGAAAGGTTCGAGCGCGATCGTGGCGCGGCAGGTCGCAATCGTCGCCGGCCAGTCCTTCGCTTCGCTCTGCGCGGCGGCAAGCGCGAGGCCGATGCTTCTCGCCGCTTCGCGCATTCGAAGCGCGCGCTCGGCAAACCATTCCCATGGAGCCCATGCCCACGATTCCTCGGCGACCGCCTGCAGTATGGCCGCCATAGCCTCGGCATCGCGCCGTGGGTCGCCACCCGCAGCGAAGTCGACGAGATTTCGAAAGTTGGAGCGCACCGAAGGAGCGAGTGAAAGCTCTCCATCGCTAAGCTGAATAGCCCCCGAATGCCCGAGCTGTTTACGCGCACGGTGAAGTGCCGCTTTGAAAGCATTCGAAGACGCATCGGCGTCGAGCTCGGGCCACAAAAGATCGATCGCGCGCTCGCGTCGAATCCCCGCGCCCTCCGTAACTAACAATGCGAGTAGGGCCAAGGTGCGCTCCGAGACACGCATGCGGACGCCGTCACGCGAGCTCACCGTGCCGCGAACGATATCGACAAACACCTTATACTCGACATCCCCGCCGGTTCGGCGCGCCTTTCCAAAACGGCGCACGAGCACATCGATGTATCGTCGCAATAGCGGTTTTTCTCTGGGCCCATTATTTTCCGCCGCATCTGCCGACGGTGCCGTAACTTTCGCCGAAGCTCTCCGATCGCCGATCTCACGCACCATAGCAGCTGCGATATTCACACCGGCCATACCCGATGCCGCGGCGCTCTCGATCGCTCCTTGCATGAAGCGCTGCCGATCGTTCTCCGCAGTAGCACGCTCGGCTAAGAACATCGCTGAAAACGCATCGTCGCTCGCGTCGCCCGATTCCACATCATTCAATTCGATACCGATGGCGGCCGCCGTCGTGCGCCAGAGCATCGGCGAGCCGCCGCGATAGAGTCGGCACAAAAGAACGGCTGCCGAAGCGCCGACAGCGTGGTCATCGCCGCGCAGCCAGGCAGTCGTCAGAGCGTAGACGGCTTCGGCTCCGTCGGCGTAACTCGCAGGAGCGAGACGGGGCGTTCCAACGATGTTATCGCCGAACAACGTCGACTCACCGCTAAACGCTCGCCGCTTTTCAGCTCGCAGCATTTCTGCACGAAGATATCGATACCAAGCCGGGTATCGAATCAACGTCGACCGAACTTTGTGATACCGGGCGCGTGCCTCGTCGACCGCCCCTTCTTCGAGAGCGACGAACAGCGCTACTGCCTCACCGAAAACCTTGCCGCCCCGCTCTCCGCGAAGCCTCGCCAGAACTTCTCGAGCTCGATCGAGTTCGTGTGCTTCGGCGAATAAGACGCCGAGCACACCCCAAAGGAAGTTCCGCAAAAATCGATTCGGCAGAGCCGCCTCGACTGCCGACCGCGCCTCTTCAAGTAATTGTCGCCGCGGGCAAAAAGCGCGCCGAGAGGGCAACAGCGCCAGCCAAAGCTTCGGGAAGCTCGACAGCTCGGCCGTAGAGCGTTGAAGGTACTCCAAAATCAGCCCTGGATACGGGTACTCGGCGAGATGCAAGACGTGAATTTCGCGCACTATTTTTTCTGCAATGGAGAATTTTCCGGTTGCGACCAAGCTACGAATTTCGCGTAGTTCGCGACGAACCGAACCGGCCGTACCAACGATACTCTCCGCAGCATCGCGCATCTGCCCGCCATACCGCCTGTAAATACAGTGTCGAAGTAAAGGCAACACATGAATTTTGCCATCGTCATTATCCGCCAGCTGCAATTCGTTGCAAAGCACCGTCGCGATTCTCGATTCTCGCCCGTCGTAGTCCCCAAAATCATCGACGGTAAGGTCGCCGAACGTCGTGGCGGCGATTAACGCATCCCGGATATCGTCGGGTAACGGATCGATAATTCGATTGGAGATCCAATCAAACACGGCGTTCCACATTTCGTTTTGAATGTCAAAGAGATCGACGGATGTTTCATGCTTTGCAATTTGCCGGGCCATTATTTGCATCGGCGCGCTCCAGCCCTGAGTGATGGCGGCGACACGAAAGAGCGTCGACGCATCAAAATCGGCGTATTCGGAATGCGATTCGATATTTTTCAGATCGAATGCAATATCCGAGCGGAGCACGATCGTTACGTCATTTGCGGAAAATGCTTGCAGCAGCTTCGGAGGCGGGGCGCGGGATGTGGTGACCGCAAGCGTTCCACCTTGCAAGGCCGGTATCGCCTGTCGAACGAAATCCAAAAGTACGTCCATTTCCAGAACGTCGGCATCTTCAAGGACCAACAACCAAGGCTCGTTCGCTTCAAGGTCGACAGCTGCGGCTCGCACCTGCAAGAGGAGGTCGTCCACGTGTTGTCCGGGCGCGCATCGCCGTGCCTGCATCCGAGCGAACCGAGCGGCATAGCGACGTACGTACGCAGACTTTCCAAAGCCGAGCGGAGCGGCTATTAGAACAATTTTTGGTGACGCTAATTCGATTGCAACGGAACTCCTCGCACGACAAATGCTCGTCGTGCCTCGCGAATACCCCCCAATTCGCTATTGTATTCGCTGCCGTAACAATCCGGAGGAAGAACCCGAGAAGAACCTGGTGTTTAGCGAGGGCCTCGCTCGCGAATTCACCATGAAATCGGCGCAAACGCACCGAGGATACGTCACGGATACGCCCCGCTCGATTCTCCCGCGTACCTTGCGGTTGCCTATACTTTGCTCCATGAGGTAACCAAGATGTTCGTACAGAACCATGCCGGCACCGACGCCGAACTCCACGAGATCGCCGACGCCGTCGCCGCCCGCCAAAATTGGATTCCACTCGCAAACGCCGATCTCGCCGGTCTCGAGCGCGCCATCCTGCGCCACGAGGACGACAAAGTTCATCGGCTCTGCCGCGCGCTCGAGCGCGAAAGCCTCGGCCTCGGCTCGCACCTGCTTGCACCTCTCGTTGAAGATGTCGAGCGACTCTACGATGCCGACGATACGAAGAGCGCAATCGAGCTCGCGCTGGAGATCGAAGATCGATTACAACGAGCAGCGAGTTCGATCGACCATCACCTGCTCCAATTCTCGCATGCAGCAGCCGCATACGAGCGAGCGCAGAATGCGGGCAACCATCAAATCCATCGGCTCTATTCGGCCGACGTCCACCGTATGGCCCAGCGCTTCGGTGGAAACGTCGACGCAGCGTACGCCTTCGTGCGCGAGCGAGCGATTCCCGAATTGCGGAAATTATTCGTCGATCTTCGCTCTGCCATGGCGCGCGCCGCGCGAACGGAGGTTGCCGAGAACTGCGAACGCATCCGAGAAATTTCCACGACGATCGGTGCGCGTCGCGTCCTCTCCGAGGTCAATCTGATCGAGCGGTCCTACGATCGAGGGCACGGTCATTACGCCGAGGCCTTCTATCGCGACGCCCTCGTCGAGCTTCAGGCCGTTAGCGGCTGGGCATCCGAGCGGCGAGCGACGAATATCGCCGCTACGATGCCGCCTCGGTAGCCGCCTCGGTAGCCGCCTCGAGGAGGCTCGCAATCGTCACGAATTTTTCGCGCGGCTTTGGCGGCGTTGCCCGGGCAATCTCGGCTTCATCGATGCGTTTCCAAGCGGCATAATCGATAAACCGAATTCCTCGTTCGCGCAATAGCGCGGTGACGGCGGCGGTTCCGGGCTTGCCTTGCGGCAGCGGCTGCGAGGCGAGATCTTCGGCAATGCGTTTCACAAGAATACCTGCATCGGTCCGGTTCGTTCCGACAACCCCTCGCGGACCATGCTTGCACCACCCCGCCGCATAGACGCCCGGCTCGATAAAACCGTCATCGTTTGCAAATCGTCCACGCTTTTCATCGAACGGCACGCCGGGGAGCGCCGGAGTATGATAGCCGATCGCTGCAATGACGCTCTCAACGGGTAACTCGAAGCGTTCGCCGGTCGGCTCCGCTCGCCCCTCGATCACTCGCGTACGCTCCAATTGCAACCCTCGTACGCGCTCTTTGCCGAGAATCGCAACGGGCGCGGCGTTGAACACTACGTGAATGCGCATCGGTTTGGGTTCACCGGTTCGTGCGACGAACGAACGGAGGATTTCGAGATTGCGTTGTCGCGATTTTCTTTCTTTTTCCGGCACCTCCGGACCGACATCGGCGGCGATAGCTGCGGGGTCGACGATGATGTCGCAACGCTCCAGCTCCCCGAGTTCCGCGAGTTCGACCGGTGTAAAACTCGCCTCGATCGGACCGCGTCTCCCGATCAGATAGAGATCCGTCAGATGCGCGGCATCGATGCTTCGAGCCGCGTGCTCGCAGATATCGGAATCGGCTAATTCGGCCTGCGTTTTAGCGAGAACGCGCACCACATCCAAGGCAACGTTTCCATTGCCGATGACGGCGAGCGCCGTGCCGTCGAGAAGCGGCTCGAGTGCGTGGTGCCGCGGATGCCCGTTGTACCAACCGACAAAAGCCGCGGCCCCGTAGACCCCCGGTAGATCCTCGCCGGGAATTCCGAGCGCGCGATCGTTCTCGGCGCCCACGCTGAATATAACGAGATCGTATGCTGCCTTGAGCTCGTCATAGTGCAGATCCCTACCGATCTCGACATTGCCGAAAAATCTCGTCCCGGGGCGAGCGAGCATGCGCTCGAAGGCTCGCGCGACCGCCTTCGTGCTCTGATGGTCGGGGGCGATGCCGCCGCGGACGAGGCCGTACGGCGTCGGAAGCCGATCGAAAATATCGATCTCCGTATCGGGCCAGAGGCGCGTTATGGCGTCGGCGGTATAGAGCCCCGACGGCCCACTGCCGACGATGGCGACATGCATGCTCACGGCGGGGCTTTTTCGCGGCGCCGCTGCCCCTCCCTCGTGCGAGTTCTTCAGGTCACTCTCAGAGCGCTTTACTACGATAGGGGCAGCATCCCCGACGGAGGTTACCATGCAACGAGTCCCCATCATCGCAAACATTTACGGCTACGCGGTCTGCCTGATCGCGGTGCTGGTGTTTTTTGTCGGCACCGCCGTATTTATCGGCGGCGCGTTCAATGCCGTCCATCCAACACCGTTTCACCCGTTCGTTTCTCGCAACATTCGCATCGAACGCGGCGGAACGCCCGGCGATATGATGTGGCGAGAGCGCAGCGGAATGCATCCGGGCATCATGCATCCCGGCGCGACGCACCCCGGAAGCATGCCTCCCGCCGCACTCCAAGTGAACCCGCTCCTACCCAACGGCGCGTTTCATGCGAGGATGCTTGCAAACGCGCGCTACGCGGCGATCCGGCGCATGACGATCGCTCTGGCGATGCTCGTGCTCGCGGGAATGCTCTTCAGAGGGCATTGGCGCTGGTTGCAGGCCGAGACGAAGCCTTAAGCTAGGGCAGCAATTTCCAGCCCACGTAGGCACTGACGACGGCGACCGGTAAGGCGACGGCAAGCCGGGTCCAGAAGTGTCGGCGAAACGGAATTTCGTAGATCGCCGCGGCGTTGTTGGCGAGCGTCCCACCGAGCCAAGGAATCGTTCGCAGCGCGATGAGAAACGCCGGCGAGCCGACGGGGATGCGGCGAAGCCACGTCGGCATCTTCGCGCGTAGTTCTTCTGCTCCGAAACCGGCGGCGAGCCTTTCGGCGACGGCATAGGTCGTAAATCCGCTGAGCACGATGGCTACCGCGCTATAAGCCGCGCCCCACCAAAATCCGAAGAGCATCCCGTTGAGGAGCGCGATCGCTCCCGAGGAAAGGAACGGGATGCTCGCCAGCAGCGTGTAGAGCGCGATCGAGAGCAGCGGCCCGGTGGGGCCGGCTCGAACGATCGAGGCGTGAACCTCCGGCTCGTGCGTCATGGCGTACGTGCCGATCGCCAAGGCGGCAGCCAAGAACAGACTCTGTGAAACCGCCTTCCTCACTGATTCACCTCGGTATTGCATGAATGTGAGCGCCGGAAAATGAGGGGGCACGATGGCGAATCACAAGCAGAACCGTTTCGTGGTGCAGAAGCACCAGGCATCCCACCTCCACTACGACTTCCGGCTCGAGGTCGACGGAGTCTTGGCCTCGTGGGCGATCCCCAAGGGCCCGACCCTCGCAGTCGGCAAGCCCCGCCTCGCCATCCACGTCGACAATCACCCGCTCTCCTATCGTGATTTTGAGGGCGTGATTCCAACCGGGCATTATGGAGCCGGGCGCGTTATTATTTGGGATCGCGGCACCTATCGGGTGCCACCCGGCGAAGAGCCCGCCGCGGCACTCTCGCGCGGGAAATTCACCTTCGACCTCAACGGGAAAAAACTCCACGGAAGATTTACGCTGCTGAAGATTCATCCCCGCCCAAACGAAAGCGACGAACCGTGGCTGCTTATCAAAGACCGGGACGCGGATGCCGATGCAACGTTCGACCCGGAGAATTTCCCGAACTCGGTAAAATCGGGAAAACGAATCGACGACTTATGAACGACCCGTTCCCAAGGATTCATTCTCCCATGTTGGCGACGCTCGTCGATGCGCCGTTCGACGACGACGAATGGCTTTTCGAAACGAAATGGGACGGCTTTCGCGCCCTCTGCACGATCGCTCCGGGCGGCGACGTCCGCATGATATCGCGCAACGGCAAAGATTTTCTCGGTCGCTTTCCCGAGCTCGCCCGATTGCACGCCTCTTTCCGCGGCACGTCACTGCTGGTCGACGGAGAGATCGTCGCACTCGATCGTTACCAACGCTCCGATTTCCAACGCTGGCAGAATGCCGAGCGTAGAGGCACGACGTTCGGATATGCCCCCAAGCAACACGCCCACATCCACTGGGCCTCGCCGAACCTTATCGCCGAGGTGCGATTTAGCGAATGGACGCGTGACCGGCGGCTACGGCACCCCGTCTTTCTCGGGCTGCGCGAAGATAAATCCGCCCGCGAGGTGAGCTTCGAAATGCCGCTTCCAAGGCTGTGATGACGATGGATTCTCGCGCCGATATTCGCGTCGATACGCACACGCTGCAACTCTCGAATCTAGCGAAACTCTATATC
>DAHUYY010000066.1 GCA_027306845.1 Vulcanimicrobiota bacterium
AGCGGCGCCTCGATACGCTGCCTTCGGCAGCTACTCGGCATGACACGGAAGCAGCGCCTATAGCACCGCTGCCGCATCGAGATGATGCGCTTCGAGATATTTCTCGACGTCCATCGCCGCCCGACACCCGGCCCCGGCCGCCGTGATCGCCTGCTTGTAACGAATATCGTTCACATCGCCCGCGACGAATACGCCCTCGATATTGGTGTACGTTCCGTTCGGCGAAAGTATGTATCCGTGCGAATCGAGATCGAGTTGGCCGGCGAAAATCGACGTATTCGGCGTGTGCCCGACCGCGATGAAAAGCGCGTCGGCACGAAACTTCGATTCGCTACCGTCGAGGAGATTGCGGAGACGGAGCCCCGTCATAATCTCGCCGCCGAGGACTTCTTCGACCGCCGTATTCCAGATGAACTCGATCTTCGGATGATTTATCGCGCGTTCGGCCATGATTTTGCTCGCGCGAAGCGCGTCGCGCCGATGGATCACCGTTACGCGGCTACCGAAGCGCGTCAGAAAGATCGCTTCTTCCATCGCCGAATCGCCGCCGCCGACGACGACGATCTCCTTTTCGCGAAAGAAGGCACCGTCGCAGGTCGCACAGGTCGAGACACCGCGCCCGCGGAGGCGCTCTTCGCCGGGAATGTCGAGCCAGCGTGCGCTCGCGCCCGTTGCCACGATCACCGTCTGCGATTCATAACTTTTCTCGGCGGTTCGCACCACGAGCGGTCGTTGTGAGAAATCGACACCAACCGCATCTTCGTTGAGGATACGAGCACCGAAGGATTCCGCTTGGGCACGAAAGCGCTCCATCAACTCGGGGCCGAGAATCCCATCGGGAAAGCCGGGGAAGTTCTCCACCTCGGTGGTCAGCATTAACTGCCCACCGTAGAGGCCGCCGGCGAGGACGAGCGGCTCGAGATTCGCGCGCGCGGCATAGATCGCCGCAGTGAGCCCGGCCGGGCCGGAGCCGATGATCGTTACACGTTCCATAGCGCCCTCTTCGACCGCATCGGCACTCGCTCCGGTTGCGCGGGGCAGCAACGCGCCTTCATCGCGTCGAAGAGCGCCGGAATGATGCAGTGGCCGAAGCTCGACCTCGAGGATACGGTCGGGGATGTTTTGCGCAAGACGATGCGCGGTTGTCGATTGGATGTGCGCACGCTCGCCGCGGCGACCGATCTCGCAGAACCTTCGATAGAGGCCTGGCTCGCCGACCGAGGGGCTCCCGACGCCGAGGAGGCCGCGCGGCTGGCGGCGAGCCTCGGCATGGATAAGCAGCGTTTTCGGCGGCGCGCGGCGGGGGCATGGTATCCGGGAGAGGTTGCTACGCCGCTCGTTCGCCAACACCCACAACTGCCGCATCCGAGCAACGGCTACGTCGTACAAGCCGCGCTCGACGGGCCGCTCGCCGCCATCGTCGATCCGGCGGGAGACCCCGCGGTACTGCTCGCGCGGTTGCGAGAGCGACGACTCGATTATTCCTACATTCTCATCACGCACAATCACGATGACCATTGCGATGCCGCCGCAGCGGTCGCTTCGGCGTACCCCCACGCCCGCATCGTCATGCATGCAGTCGATGCTCCCGCGATCGGGGCGCTCGCGGCCGATGCGATTCCGATTCGGAAAGGCGACCGGCTCCCATTCGGCGAGCGCCACGCAATCGAACTCATTCCAACGCCGGGACATACCGACGGTTCTTCCTGTTTCCGCATCGGCGATCTGCTCTTCACCGGCGACACGCTCTTTGCCGGAAGCGTCGGCGGCTGCTTCGGCGATCGCTTCGGCTACAACGATCTTCTTGCGAACATTCGCCGCGAACTCTTCACCCTGCCGGAATCGACGGCGGTGCTACCCGGGCACGGACCACCGACGCGCATCGGGTGGGAACGGAACGAAAACCCCTTCTTCCCCAACGAGGAATCCTTAACGTGAAGCCATCGCCACTCTGGTATCGCATGCGCGGCCTCCTCATCTTCCTCGTCATTCTTCTGAGCTTTTACCTCGCGTATGGCCTCTCGATCGCGCTCCACCAGTCGACGCTACCGACGGCCTGGCAACTCGCCGGGGGCGATTCTCTCGAGCTCTTTCGCTGGATTTTCGCAATCGGCGCGCTCTTTCCAATCGCCGCGTTTCTGATGCGCAGTTGGGGCGCAGCTTATCTCCGCGCGGCAACGGTTTGGGCGAGCGATGCATCGGCGGCGCGCCTCATCATTGCCGGGCCGTTTCGCTATCTGCGTAACCCGCTCTACTTCGGCAACCTGCTGACGTTGCCGTGGATCGCACTCTTCATACCACCGTTGGGAATTCCCATCCTCGTCGTAGCAACAACTCTCTTTCTCGCCGCACTGGCAAAATACGAGAGCGAACTCCTCAAGGAGCGCTTCACTGCAGAGTACGATCGTTACGCGCTCCAGGTTCCGGCTCTCTTCCCTCGCTTCATACCAATTGCAAGCGACCGCCTAGCGCCGACAGCCGACTGGCGCGAAGGCCTACGCTCCGAACTCCTTATGCTCTCCTTCGCGCTGCTTGCAATCGCCTTTGCAATCGCTCCTAACATCATCCACGAGCATTGGATCTGGGCGATTCCGCTGCTGGCCTACCTTGCGCAGAGGCTTCTCGCGGGCCCGCCCGCTCGTGCCGCCGACGCTGAAAAGCCGAAGAATTAACCCCTCTTAGGCGCGCAACTTGTAACCGATAGCGATCAGGCGCAGCGCGACGACAACGGCGATTACGGCAAGGGCCGAAATAGCACCGAGCGAGTATCCAAGAGGCAGATAACCGTTGCCGGTATAGCTATAGCGGAACGCGTCGATAATATAAAAAATCGGATTGAAGAGCTCGATCGAGCGAAGGTTCGCCGGTAGTATCGTCGCCGAGGTAAATACGCCTCCGACGAACGTCAACGGCGTGATCACGAAGGTCACGAAAGCGGCAATGTGATCGAAACGTTCGGCCATCAGTCCAAAGATCAGTCCGAGCGACGAAAAAAGCGTCGTCACGATAACGATGCAAAGCGCGGCAAGCCACCAATTTTGCGGCACGGCATGGACGAGAAGCACCCCGAGCCCGCCGATGAGCAGCGCGATTAAGAACGCTCGCGCGAGGCTCCCCATGAGGAAGCCCACGAGAATTTCACCGGCGGCGAGCGGTGCCACCAGCAACTCTTGAATCGAGTTCATGAAACGCCCTTGAAAGAACGAGCTCGCGCATTCGTCGTACGCCGTTGAAATCGTCTGTAACATTATCAGGCCGGGGATGAGAAATTGCGCGTAGCTCACTCCACCGACGTTCTGAATGCGGCTACCGATAGCAAGGCCAAAAACAAAAACATAGAGGATCGTCGTGATCACCGGCGGCCAGACCACCTGATTGATCACTTTCAGCGAACGAACGATCTCGCGCTTTGCGACGGTTAAGAGCCCTACCCAATTCACGAAGTTAACCGGGTTCATCGTGTCAGCTCCAAAAACACGTCTTGCAGGTCGCGATCGCGAACGAGATCGCTCGTATCTTGTTCGGTAACAATTTTCCCCGCACGCACGATGGCGATCCGCTTGCAGAGCGCCTCCGCCTCTTCTAAATAATGGGTCGTCAAGACGATCGTCGTCCCTTCGGCATTCAGCCGTCGGAGCAAATCCCAGAGTTCGAGGCGCAATTCGACATCGACGCCGGCGGTCGGTTCGTCGAGCACGAGCAGTTTCGGCTCGTGAATGAGCGAGCGGGCGATCATGAGGCGGCGTTTCATGCCGCCCGAGAGCTTCGTATATTCGCCGTTTGCTTTATCCGAAAGCGAAAACCGTTCGAGCAGATCGTCGGCCCGTGCGCGCACCTTCGCGCCGCGAAGGCCGAAGTACCCGGCCTGATAGATCAAAATATCGCGGATCGAAAGATAGCGATCTAAATTGATCTCCTGGGGGCAAAGCCCGATGAGACGCCGCGCCTCTCGCCACTGCCGCTCGGTATCGTAGCCGAAAATTCGTATGCTTCCCGCAGTCGGGCGCACGAGGCCGACGCACGCCCCGATCGTCGTCGTTTTACCGGCACCGTTGGGGCCGAGAAAACCGAAAAAAGCTCCATGCGGCACATCCATCGAAATGCCGTCGACGGCGACGAACTCACCGTAACGTTTGACGAGGCCATCGATCTGTAATGCGAATTCGCTCACGGAATAATGCTCGTAAGACGTTTGTAACGATGCCGACGTAAGGTTGCGATCAACCGCATGCTTCCCGGAATACCGCACTCCGCAAGTTGCGTGGCAACGCGCTTGATGTCGAATTCGACCCGACGATGCTTTACCTGCCAGCCGCCCGACCGCAGGGTAAGAATCGCATAACACGCTCGCGGATCACCGTCTTTGGGCAACCCGGCCGACGCAACGTTTATCAAGAGTTTTCCGCGCCACAATCGAACGTACGGTAGATGGAGGTGCCCGAAGGCAATCGCGGAGGCGGCTTCGGCGCCAAGCATTCTCTCCAGCGTTGCATCGTCGGCATCGGGCCAAAGATGTTCGTCGTCGTTGGCGGGATTGGCGTGGACGACGAGCAGTTCGTCGGGCGACTCACCGATGCGCAGCGCAAAGGGAAGCTCGTGCAACCAAGAGAGCCACTTCTCGCCGATTTCGTGGCGCGTCCATGCGAGCCGCGCTTCCTCACCCTCGAAACGCTCTTCGCCGGGCATCGCGAGGTAACGGTCGGTATTTCCGCGCACGCATTGCGCGCCGATCTCGGAGAGACGTTGCAAAACTTTTCGCGGCCGCGGTCCGTCGGCGCAGAGATCGCCGGCGGCAACGATTGCGTCGGCGCCCCCTTGAGATGCGAGGTCGGCAAGGCAGGCATCAAGCGCGACAAGATTTCCGTGGATATCGGAAAGAATCGCTACTCGCATGCCCTCGCTCACGATCGCGCTACCGCAAGAACCAAGGATGCGGGGGTCATTCCGACCTTCGTGAATTCATAGCAATCGAAGGCTTCGATGCTCACCCCCGCTCGGCTGAGGATGCGGAGCGATTCGCGATAGCGCAAGTCGACGAGAGCGTGGCGCTCGTTCAGCAGCATCAACCCGGCCGCTCGTTCTTCACCGCGGGGCAAAACGATGCGATGGAGATCGGCGAATGCCGCCGCATCGACGGCGTCGTCGACAAAGGCGACCATATCGGGAGCGATCGGCGCAACGACGGAACGAAGCGAGAAGCTTTTCGGCGCGATTGCCACCTGCGTGCAATGGTAGCCGTGCGCGGTGAGCAACGAGGTCATGCCGCGCCGCCCGAGTTCGTTGCTGAGTGCGCCGACGCCGATATAGGCGCGCGCGCCGAGTAGCATCACGTCGTCTCCGCTAAAAAATGCCGGTGCGGCGATGTGCCCGGCAATAGGAATCTCCGCGCGGGCGAACGCGGCTCGGGTACGGTCGACGGCAGCGCGACGCTCCATCACGCTGGGGCGCATGATCGCTACACCATCTTCCAGGCAGAGCGCACTCTGCGCGACTGCACTCTCCAACGGGTCGAGCGCCGAGCCGGCAATTTCGATAATCTCAACGCCGAATGAAAGGAGCAACTTACGCAAATTATCGTGCTGTTCGAGCGCCCGTGCGTAGATCGCCGAGGGCTCCGACGGCAACGGAACCGCGCGCTCAATCGCGGCGCTCGGACGCACTAATGCGGCGCGACGCAACATGCCCGTTGGGGAGCCGATCAAGCGAGGGCCGTAGCCGAGCTGAACGTTACCGCTCATCGTTGCATCCTTTCGTTCGTTCCGATCGCCGGAACCGAGAGATCCGGAGTCGGTGTAAAATAATTCGCGAGATCGGAGGCCAAGAGGTCGCCCAGCGAGACAGCGGGGAGCCCGAGGATCTCTTCTTCGGTTTTTAGCACGCTCGCCGTGCTCGCGTGCGCATGACCGAGGAAACCGCGCTTTGCATACGGCGAAACGATGACGGCAAAGCTATGCTTCGGGTCGGTGGCGGTTGCGCCGATCGCCTGACGGGGCGAAATAAATATTGCCGTCGAGCTCCAGGCGTCACTTTTTGCGATTGTGTCGACAATCTCTCCGAGCGCCCGATCTTGAACGAGCGGATTGTTCGAAGAGAGTTCGATCGCTTCGTAGCTCGGCACGTTTCCGCGCGCTACTTCGCGCGCGTAATCCTTTACGAACGCCGCCGCAAGCGCGCGATCGCTCGAGCGTGCGCCGGCCTTCGGCTCGTATCCGACCGCCCCATGAAGAACCTGTAGGAGCGGAATACCGATCGCCGACGGTCCCTGCGGCACCATAGCACCATACACGCGATAGCTCATTCCCGCACGCGCTAACGCGTTGACGATATAGCCGCTCCGTGGATAAATGTCGGGCGGCATTGCATCGACGGCGCGGTGCCCGCGAAAAATATCGAGGAGCCATGCAAGCGGCGATATCGTTCCCGAATAGGCAAGCTGCGAACCGAGTTCGCCGTTGGGAGCATCGGCATAATATTCGCCGACGACGGCAAATTCATTGGCGAGCGCGCGCAAATTCGGCGTCGAGTTGAAGTACGTCGGCCCGAGCGATATATCGACGACGTGCGCGATCGAATCGCTCTTGCGCCCCGAACGCAGCGGCGGGACGAGTGCGTTGCCGCGCACCAAATGTGAGACGCGCGAGTACCGAAGCGCGGAGAGCGTCGTCCGTTCGAGCGGAATTTTCGTCAGCTCGATCCGTTCGAGCGTTGCGCTCACGCCGTTTCCTTCAGCATTTGCTACGAAGAGGACTTTATCGCTGGGGGCGAGCGAAAGCGCAACCGGGCGCGCGCCGGTTGGAATGAGCCCGAGACGATGCAAGACCCCCGGAGTGCTCGCATCGAGGACGGCGACGGCATTTAGCCCCGAGAGAGCGACGAAGAGTTCGCGCCCGGTGGTCGAGGGGACCATCGCCGTCGGCATCGTTCCGTACGGCGCATTTGCGAAAAGACGTAAATCGATGCCGTCGACGACGCGCGGCGACGCATCGAGGGCGACGGCGACAACACGATCGACACCGGCAAGCGTGATGTATGCAAAACGCCCTCCGGGTTCAATTGCGACCGACTCGGGATCGACGCCGCCGATCGTCGTCGCACCATCGAGCGGCGCATCGAGCGGAATATTCTCCGAGCCGACCGCCGAAGAATCCAACGATCGAACTGCAAGCGATGGCGCGGCCGCCGAGGCGCCGGCAGCGAAAATGCGCGGACCGAATGCCGCGACGCCGCTCGGGAGTGCACCGACGCTCATCGATGCGATCGGGCGGCGCGTCGCGAGATCGATCGTATCGAGCCGCCCATTGCGATCGTCGGCGACCAGGAGCAGGTGCCCCGACTCCGCGAGTGCGAGCCGCATCGGTTCGGGATCGTTTCCCGGAAGCGAGATCCCGGGATGAAGTTGTGTGAGCCCTCCATCTGCGCCGACGGAGAACAGCGCGATCTTTCCGGCGCGCGCCTCCGAGGCCGCGAGCAGCGTACGCCCGGGCATCGCGGGGTCGGGAAGCGCGATTAAGCCGCCGATTGCCTCGCTCCGGGAACGCGGGTTCGTTACCCGAGCAACGACCTGCATCGTCTGCGTGTCGACCGTGCGTAGGAGTATTCCGCCGCTCGCCGCGCGCCCCCCGACGACGGCGAAGCGCCCCCCGGGGACCAGAGCGAGCGCGGTGACGGTGGCACCGATCGCAACGCTCTTCCCAACCGGGGCGACGATACGCCCGCTCGGCAGAATCGCAACGAAGGGCAGATCGGGATGCGGAATGCCCGCCGGGCGATTCCCGGCGGGGGCGCTATAGAGACGGGTGGTAGCGGGCGCGGCGCCCAGCAAAACGGCGGCCAATGCCGCCGCGATGAGAGAACGGAGTTGCACCCCCGTAGGCTACGGATGAAGGGCGGCGATGCCCTCCCTTTTTCCGGTTATCGGCCCGCCCGGCGAGCGAATCCGGCCCTACGGCTTATCGAGACGATAGCCGATACCCCGGACGCTGGCGATCTCCAACGGCGCGGCGATCTCGCCGATCTTTTTGCGGAGGGCGGCGATGTGGACGTCCACGACGCGCGTCGGAACGCCGGAGGTGTCGTTCCAAACGTGTTGGAGAATCTGCGCCCGAGTAAGGAGCCGTCCCTCAGCCTCGGCTAAAAACCAGAGAAGCCGAAACTCCAGTGCCGTGAGCGTCGAGGTCGTCGCCCCATGCACCAACGCATGTTGGTCGCGATCGAGAATTGCTTCGCCAACGCGCAGTTGCGAGTCGAGTTCGCGCATCGCGACCGAGCGATCGCGGCGGCGCAAAAATGAGGAGACGCGAGCGACGAGCTCGTTACCGGAGAACGGCTTGGTGATGTAGTCGTCAGCACCGAGCCCGAGCCCCAAAAGAATGTCCTGTTCGCGGGTATGCCCGCTCACCATGAGGATATAGCAATTTTGGGTATTGCAGAGCGAGGTACAAACGTCGAGCCCCGAGATATCGGGGAGACCGACATCAAGGACGACGACGTCGGGGCGCTGATCGGCTGCGATCTCGAGCCCTTCAACTCCGGATCCGGTTACCCGTACCTCGTATCCGGCGCGTTCGAGAACGCTACGTTCGAGAGCTGCGACATCGTCATCATCTTCTATGACGAGAATGCGTCCCTGCGGCATGGTTCCTCCGACTTCAAGTTCGGGAAACGGTTACGAGCGATTAGACCAGCGTCTGAGCGCTCTCTTCGTCATTCATTACGAGAGCACGCCGTGCGACGCCTTCCTCGATGGCCGCCTCGCCGACGGCCTTCGCGACCGCCCCGACGACGCGCTGGTCGAAGACGCTGGGGATGACGTATTCGGCGTTCCGCTCCTCATCGCTGACCATCTCGGCGATCGCCCGCGCCGCGGCGAGTTTCATGGATTCGGTGATGCGACTGGCGCGGACGTCGAGGGCACCGCGAAAGATCCCCGGAAAGGCCAACAGATTGTTGACTTGATTCGGAAAGTCGGAACGCCCGGTGGCGATCACCGTGGCGACCGGGGCCGCGGCGTCGGGCATGATCTCCGGGGTGGGGTTCGCCATCGCAAATACAATCGGGTCGCGCCCCATCGTCGCAATATCTTCCGGCTGCAACACCCCTGGGGCCGAGACACCGATGAAGACATCGGCTCCCTTTAAAACCTCCGCGAGCGTGCCGCGACGGTTTTCGCGGTTGGTGTTCTCGGCGAGCCAGCGCCAGTGGGGATTATCGTAGCGATCGCTTCGGTTGAGCGCTCCGACGCGGTCGACGGGAATGACGTCGCGCACCCCGGCGCTGAGGAGCATTTTAATCGTCGCCGTACCCGCGGCGCCGCTTCCCGATACGACGACCTGCAGGCTGGAGAATTCCTTACCGACGACTTTCGCGGCATTCATCAGCGCCGCGAGAATGACGACCGCGGTGCCGTGTTGATCGTC
>DAHUYY010000067.1 GCA_027306845.1 Vulcanimicrobiota bacterium
CTTCGCTCGACAACGTTTTTCGCGGGCGTCACCTTCCTTCCGGTCTTCGCGATCTCGGTCGCGCACGTAAGTAAGGCCGGCGGCAGCATCGTGTTAGCGGCGATGCTCTTAGCCGGCTCGCTCGGCACGATGTGGGGCGGACGCCTCGCCGACCGCTTCGGTCGCCGACGGATCATCGCGATCTCGATGGTGGGAACGCTCGTCGGCGCGGCCGCACTCGCGTGGGTCGGCACCTTCGCGCCGTCGATGAGCTACGTCGTTCTCGCCGCTTCGTTTTTCGGTCTCTCGGTCGGGCTCTCGGCGGGCGTGATCGTCGTGCTCGGGCAAGAGTATCTTCCCAATCGCCTCGGCGTTGCATCGGGGGTGACGCTCGGGCTCGCCGTTACTATCGGCGGGCTCGCACAACCGCTCTTCGGCGCGATCGGCGATCGCTTCGGCAGCGTGCCGATCTTCGAGAGCGTTGCGATCTTTGCGTTGCTCGCGCTCGCCGGAACGATCTTCCTACCGCGGAAAAAGCTTCAGGCGACCTAGAGCACTCAGAGCAAATTCGGAAAGTCGAGCCGCTGTAGCGCGGCGAAGGTGACGATGCCGACCGCAGTGGAGAGATTGATGCTGCGCACCGACTGCTCGCGCATGGGAATCCGGAGCGTTCGCTCGGAGAAGCGGTCGAGTAAGGCTTGCGGCAACCCCTTGGTCTCGCGACCGAAAACCAATGCATCGCCGTACGCGAACGGTGCGGTATCGTAGCGCATGCGCGCGCGCGTTGAGAGCAGCCACATGCGCCGTGCGATCGGCGTCTGTAAAAAAGCGTCGAGGTCGCGATGAACGACGACGTGCAGACGCTCCCAATAATCGAGTCCGGCGCGTTTGAGCGAGCGATCGTCGATGGCAAAGCCGAGCGGCTCGACGAGGTGCAGCGCAGCGCCGGTCGCAGCGCAGAGCCGCGCGACGTTCCCGGTATTCGGTGGAATCTCGGGCTCGACGAGGACGATATGCAGCGGAACCTCGGGGAGCTCGGCGATCTCGACGAGGCGATCGGGGGGTTGCGCAGCCTCGCTCATGCGAGGATATCGGCGAAGGCGATGCCGACCGGAGCGAGGATATAGGCGACGCCGCCATGGCGTTGCCAACAACGCTCGAGCGCTCGGCGTGGATAGATGCTGCGAATGCGCGGTGCCGCCGGGTCGTTCATTACGCAATCGCCGTTCGAGGTGAAGCCGCAGAGCACCGCGAGATGTCCGGCGGAGCGTGGCAGCGGCGCACCCGGAAGCTCGCCTTCCTCCCAGGCATAGGAAAGCACGAGCGGGAGATTGCGTTCGATAAAACGTTCGGCGATATCGAGCGAGCCGACATAGGCGAGCGCCGAACGAAGGCTCTGCGTGCCTGCGTACGCGACGTTGAGCGACCAGTTTCCATAGCCGCCGTAAATTTCGTCGAAGACTCCCGCGGCGACATCTTCGATGCGCGCGTCGATACCGTGGAATCGCAGGAGCATCGTCAGCGAAGCCGGGCTGCACCAGCCGCTCTCGCCCTCGACCACGTATTGCGATTGCAGGGGAACGTCGTGGATACGCGCGCCCCCCGCATAGGGAAGCGAGGGCGGCGGTTCGCTCGGCGTTGCCAGAGCAAGGCTTTGCAGGCAGTCGACATCGGTTCGCACCACGACGGCATCGAAAGGTACCTCGCTGCGGATGATATCGGTCAGCACGCTGACGCCGAGCAAATTACAGGGAAACGAGCGTCGCGATTGCGGCGACCATCGCGCGAACGGAAGCCACGGGCTGATGCTCGCCGCTCCGCTGCGCAACGAAAACGCGATCTCGCCGCTCTCCGCAAAGCTGTTCCACGAAAGCAATGCCTCGCGCGCCGGCGCACAGCGCAGCGTCGTGAGCGCCGACGTATTGGTTACGAGGGCGAAGCCGACGGCACGACCTCCCATTGCCACGCATTCCAAGAATCGCCGATAAACGAGGCCGGAATATAACCGCGCACGCGATCGTCGATCGCGGTCGTCGAGCGCTCCCAATAGACGAAGACCATCGGCACGAGTTGGTGGATACGCTCCTCTTCGCGCTGATAGAGCTTCTTGCGCAGCGCTCGGTCGAAGGTCGTCGCTGCGGCCTCCGAGGTGGCGTCGACGATAGGGTCGCGCAACCAATTCGTGTTTGCGCCGTTCGGCGGAATGAAGGCGCTATTCCACGAGCCGCTGTTGTCGGGATCGGGGCCGTTGGTATCGATGCTCCACTCCATATCGTAATGCCCGCTATAGATCGGCCCGTTCTGCGCGAAGAGAAAGCTTGGCGGGTAATTCCGAATCCGCAGATCGATGCCGAGCCGACGCAGCATCGCCTGCATCACGACCTCCGCTCGCTCGTTCGACTGACGATTGCTGCCGCTGATAATCGTGAGAGCGAGCCGCTTGCCGGCGCGCGTGCGAATGCCGCCGGCGGTTCGCCGCCAGCCTGCGGCTCGCAACAGTGCGGCAGCGTGAAGGGGAGCGTAGGGGTAGGGCGCGATCTTCGGCGCGGCCCACGATTCGGGGAAAATATCGGAGACCGCGGGGAGATCGACGCCGTGATAGATGGTGTCGCGCAGGCGCTTCCAATCGATCCCTTCGGCGATAGCGAGCCGGACACGCACGTCGCGCAGAATCGGACGGCTGCAATTAAACCCGAGGTGGCGCCAGTTCGCCAGCAACGTGTGCACGACGTGGATTCCGTGGATCGATGCCAGTTCGGGGATCTGCGTCTCACCGACGGAGGGATCGACGTCGATCTCGTGGGTTCGCAGTGCGTTCAGCATCGAGTTGGCGTTCGGAATCACGACCCAGCGTACGTGCGCGAGCTTCGGCTTGCCGCGAAAGTACCTCGGATTTGCAGCGAAGGTCAGCGAAGCGCCGTGATGCCAATCTTCGAGGATATACGGCCCGCTCGAAAGCGGTGCATTGTTGAACGATGCGCGGTTGAGGCTCGGCAGTTTTGCGAGGAGATGTGCGGGAAGCGGCGGATAGCCCGAGCCGCCGATCGCAAGCACGCCGAGAAATGCCGCCATCGGATGCTTGAGGCGAATGACGATGCTGTGGCGCGTCGGTGCGCTCGCCGAAGCGATATCGTCCCATCCATAGCGCGTTTTCACGTTATTGCGCGGATTGAAGACGGCGCGATAGGTGAACATCCAGTCGCGGGCGTCGAGCGGAGCGCCGTCGGCCCAGCGCACGCCGTGGCGCAGATGGAGCGTAATAACTTTTCCGTTCGCGCTGATGCCGCCATTCCGAATCGTCGGCACCTGCGTGGCGAGATCGGGAATGTAATTACCGCGCGCGTCATAACGCAAGAGATAACTGTAGAGCATTCCATCGGCGAGGTCGCTCGCTGCCGATTGGCCGAAGAGGGGGTTGAGATTATCGGGCTCGTCGGGCTCGCCGAGGCGCAGCGTATGCGGTGGGGGCACGTTTGCGGCGCATCCCGCAAATCCACATGCGAGCAACGCGATGCACGCGGCGGCGAAAAACGGCTTCATACGCTGCGCACCTCGCGCTTACCGAGCGCTCCGGAGATCTCGGCATAGAATGCGTCGGCGCCGAAGCGAACGAGATCGTCGGCCGGCAGTTGCGTCTCGGCGCGCGCTCGCGCGATCTCCGCCCGCGCTGCATTTTCGTCGAGCCCGCGCGTATTGAGCGCGATGCCGATGACGTTCGCCGGCTTTACCGATGCGAGCAACGCTTCATGCAGGCGGATCGATTCGCGATAGGGGAGCGTCGGCGTCGCGTACGCGTTGATCTTCGTGCGGTGCGGCATGCAGACGAGGACGAGTGCATCGGGTGCGCACCCGTAGAGCAGCGCGAGCGTTACCGGCGCATACGCCGGGTGATTGATCGCACCCTGGCCCTCGACGACGATTGCATCGGGCTGTTGCTCCGCCGCTTCGAGCACGAGGCGTTCGCATGCGCCCGCAGTAAAATCGGCGATCGTTCGGTCGACGGCGATTCCCCAGCCCGCAATCGCGATGCCGGTCTGTCCGGTCGGCACGAAGTTCCATCGCCGCTGCGCGCGCCGCGCTGCGGCGCAGAGTTCGAGCGAGACGGTCATCTTGCCGACGTTACAATCGTTGCCGACGGTCAACAGGATCGGCGCGGCAATTGCATAGGCCGCACCGCTGAAGACCGGTGTCGCAGGAACCGCGCGGAGATCGTAGAGGCGAACGCCGCGTTTTCTCGCCGCGCTTGCGATCTCTTCATCCTCGGCGAGCATGCTGTGGAGCCCGCTAACGATATCGAGCCCGGCCGCGATCGCTTCCAGTACCCCGACGCGGAGATCGCCGAGCGCGCCGCCGATCGGGGCGGTGCCCACGAGTAGCGCGCTCGGTGCGAACGCCAGCGCTTCGCGCAGCGATGCAACGACGGGGGCGTCGCAGCGCGCGAGATGCGGAACGAGCTCGCAGACCCGTTTCCCGGCGCAACTCGAATCGATAACGGCGACGACGGGATCGCTGCCGTAGGCGATGACGCCATGCGCGGTTTTCGCACTCTGGACGAAAGCATTCGGGGCGAGAACGACGTAGCGGCGGATCACGACGTGAGGGTTTCGCGGACGCCGAGGCCGGGCCCGCCGGGGAGCACGAGCTTTCCGCCTTCGTAGGCGAGCCCGACGAACGGGTCGCCGTGCGTGAGGAACGGTCCGTCGATATCGGCCCAATCGACGAGCGGACTGATCTGCGCGGCGGCGGTCGCGAGAATCGCGCTCTCCACCATGCAGCCGAGCATAACTTTCAAACCGAGCGCGCGGGCGGTATGAATCATCGCGAGTGCACCGCGCAGCCCGCCGCACTTGACGAGCTTAACGTTGATCCCGGCAACGCAACCCGCGAGCCGCGGTAGATCGGCGGCATCGCGGGAATCTTCATCGGTAACGATGGGAATCGCGCTGCGTGCCGAGATCGCGCGTAATCCCGCCGGGTTGCCCGCGGGAATCGGTTGTTCGCAGAACTCGATATCGAAGCGCGCGAGTTCGGCGAGCATGAGGATCGCTTCGTCGACATCCCAACCTTCATTGGCGTCGATCCGAATCGTTCCGGTGTAACACGAGCGGATCGCTTCGATCGTCGCAACCTGTTCGTGCAGCGCTCCGAGCCCGAGTTTGATTTTCAGAATCGGGCAATCGCGGACTTCTTCAACTTTTCGTAGCGTGCTCTCCGGGTCGGCGATGCCGATGGTGAACGAGGTCGTCGGCGTCTTACGGGGATCGAGACCGAAATATTCGTAGAGCGGCAGCCCGGTTGCCTTACCGATCCAGTCGTGCAGCGCGATATCGAGCGCGCAGCGCGCCGCGGGCGGGATCGTCGCCGGCAACAGCGTCTCCAGACGGTAGGGCGACGCGGCGTCGGCGCGGTACGCGGCAAAAAACGCGAGGATCGATTCTACCGATTCGCCGTACCGAGCGATCGGCGCGCTCTCGCCGAGCGCATCGATACCGTCGCAGGACATGCGCAGTAACGCCGAGCGCGCAACCGACGATTCCCCGCGGGTGATTTTGAAGGGATGCTTCAGCGGGATTCGGAGCTCGCTCGCTGCAAAGGTGGCGTTCATGTCGCGAGCCTTCCGCCCCGCCGGGCGCACTCCTCGGCGCAGCATCCTCTGGCTGCGTCGCGACCTGCGTTTGCGCGATAACGTCGCGCTCGCCGAGGCGGCGCGCGCGAGCGACGAGGTCGCGCTCGCCTTCGTTCTCGACCCGATTCTCTTACGCGGCGAGCGCATGGGGGCACCGTTGGTGCAAGCGTTTTTTTCGGCGCTCGCATCGTTACGCGCGGAATTGCGCGAACGCGGCAGCGAGCTCGCGCTGCTCGAAGGCGACTTTGCCGAACAACTCGCCGCCTTTGCCGCGCGCATCGGCGCCGAGGCGATCTATTACAACGAAGATTACGAACCCGATGCCCGCGAGCGGGACGAGCGCGTGCGTGCGGCGCTCGAAGCGAGCGGCATCGCGGTACGCGCATCGTTGGATCACGTCTATTTCGGCGCCGAGGAGGTGCGCACCGAGAGCGGTGCGCCGTATAAGGTCTTCACGCCGTATAAACGCCGTTGGCTCGACCAGCACGCATTGGCGCCGCGGCTACCGGTGCAATCGAATCGCGCGAGCGCGAAAAAATTGCTCGCACGGGGCGAGATCGGGGCGACGCGCGTGCTGCCCGAACTCGAAGCGTACGGGCACGCGCCTTCGGCGGCCTACCCGACCTGCGACGAAGCGAGCGCGCGCGCGCGCCTCGATCGCTTTCTCGCCGAAGGCGGCGCAAGCGATGCCTATGCGGTGCGGCGCGATCTACCGGCGCTCGATGGAACCTCGCGGCTCTCGCCGGATCTGCGCGCCGGAACGATCGGCATCCGCACCTGCGTCGCGCGCGCGTACGCGGCGATGGAGGGTGCGAGCGTGCAACGGCGTGCGAGCCTCGAAGTGTGGCTCTCAGAGCTGATTTGGCGCGATTTCTACCAACAGATTCTACGCAACTTTCCGCACGTCGCACGCGCTCCATTCGTTGCGGCGGCGGCGGCGATTGCGTGGCGCGACGATGAAGCGGCGTTTCGCGCGTGGTGCGAGGGGCGCACCGGCTATCCCATCGTCGACGCGGCGATGCGGCAACTCAACACGACGGGATGGATGCACAATCGTCTGCGGATGATCGTGGCATCGTTTCTTACGAAAGATCTGTTGTTGAATTGGCAGTGGGGAGAGCGTTACTTCGAACGGCATCTCGCCGATGCCGACCTCGCGCAGAATAACGGCGGCTGGCAATGGGCGGCTTCGACCGGAACCGACGCGGCGCCGTATTTCCGCATCTTCAACCCGGTGCTGCAAGGGCAACGCTTCGATCCGGAGGGCGCATTCGTGCGCGCGATGCTGCCGGCGTTGCGCTCGGTGCCGACGAAATACGTGCACGCACCCTGGCAGATGCCGCCGCTCGTGCAGCGCGAATCCGGGTGCATCGTCGGCGACGATTATCCCGCGCCGATCGTCGACCGCGCCGCGACGAAAGCGCGCGTCCTCGCCGCATTTTCGGCAGCATTGGGGAAACGGTAAAGCAGATCGAGGTGCAGCGAATGCTCGGGGCGAGAGCGGCGCGATACTACCGCTGCGTCGGCGTCGCGACGCGAAAACAACTCCCGTCGTGATTGCGCCGCGTCGCTTCACCGAGCGTGCGCGCGGCGTGTGCCTCCGATCCGCGAATGACGCGCTCCTCCTCCGCGGTGTCGTAACGGCCGGCGCAGCGCGCGGCGAGTTGCATTTCGCGCGCCGGGCGTTCGACGGCGTGGTCGATCTCGTGCCCCAAACCGAGCGCCGGCGATTGCGTTCCGCCGCTCGTCGTGCGCAGCGCACTCGTCGGATCCCACCAGATCGTGTTGTCGTTGGGATCGAAGCGATCGTCGTTCCGCGAGTCGGCGCGGAGCGTAAAATCTCGGTTCGGCGAGCCTTCGAGCCGAGCGAAAAGCCCGCGCTCCACGGAGTCGGCACGGAGATACCTTTTCGCCTCATCGTACGCGGTGTTGAGGCGGCGTTCGACCGCGAGGCTCCCGTGGCGAACGAAGGGCGAGGAGGAAGCAGCGGCGATCATAGCGCGATCCGTTCACGCAGAATCGCCATCTGTCAAGTCTTGACGCCGGTGCTAGGGTTGGAGTGGTGACTGCGTTTTGCGCGCAGCGTGCCATAGGTGCTGGACCAACGAAAACCCTAAGGGAGCATCAGCTCCGGATACGAAGGCGTGACGGGCAACTGCCTGTCGCTCCCGCGCCCGGGCCGCACCCACCTGCGAGAAAGCAGGTTCTCACCTCGCACGAAAGACGCTTGACGCGGTCATCGAATCGATCTCTCCGAGGCTGCACGCTCCGCTGCGCGCATCGAGGATGAGGTACCCGTGATAGCCCGGCGCCTCGCGCTCGATGAGAGCGAGCGCTTTTTCCGCATTTTCGGCGATATCGTGGACGAGGGCGACGCTCTTACCGGCGAGCGCTGCAAGCGCGCTCCCCGCGTCGAGGCGCAACGGCTCGGGGGCGAAGCGCAGCCATGCCGAATCGGCCTCCTTCGCCAAGCGCTTGCAGTCGGCGTCGCTGCCGGCGTGGGTATCGGGCGCGTTCCGCAGCGCGATCGTGATATTGATGGCCTTCGCGAGCCGGGTCGCCTCCCCAAGCGCGGCCGCCAACTCGGGGTAGCTGCAGGCGCCGAGCCCCGGGGCCCGCGCAACGAGGAGGGGCGCCCCAACGGCGAGCGCGATCCGGAGCGATTCCTCTTTTTCGCTGCGCGGGGCGAGAAAAAAGCCGTCGTCGAGGGTTGCAAGCGGCGTCACGCAGAGATCGACCGTCGCCTTCCTGATTTGGGCGAGGTAGTCTGCATCGGTTCGCGGAAAGTGCGCTCGGTCGAACGCTACGCCGTCGCAGAGAGCACTGCGCGCACAGGCATCGAGCCACTCGAGTTGCGTGCAATCGCCACGCGCGAAAGCGGCTTCGAATGCACTGCTGGCCCAGGCGATCTTCATCGGCGCGCGAGTTCGACTGCCTAAGGGAGAGCCCTCTGCCGTGACCATCGCACTCGGCGCCGACCACGCCGGATTTGAATATAAAGATCGCATCGCCGCGCTCTTGCGCGAGCGCGGCCATAGCGTTATCGATTTCGGAACGCACGATGCGACGCCGGTCGATTATCCGCAGTATGGTTTTGCCGTCGCCGAAGCGGTCGCAAGCGGGCAGGCCGAGCGCGGCATCGTGGTCTGCGGTTCCTCGATCGGCATCGCGATTGCCGCGAATAAAGTTCCGGGCGTGCGCTGCGCCCCGGTCGCCGAACCCTACTCCGCCGAATTAGCGCGCCGTCACAACAACGCGAACGTTCTCGCGCTCGCAGAACGGTTGACGGGTTGGGAGATGGTCGAACGCATCCTCGATATTTTTCTCTCGACGCCTTTCGACGGCGGGCGGCATGCCGCACGCGTCGATCAGCTCTTTGAATTCTCCGACGACCAACGCACGCGCACGCTGCGCGCACTCGAACGCGGGGCCGTCGATGACGCCCGCACCGCACAACCGTAACGCACAGAAAGCCCATCATGCAGACGCTTCAGCACGGCGCGCTCGCCGCACAGGATCCCGAACTCTACGCTTCGATCGCCGACGAAGAGCGACGCCAGCGCGGCAACCTCGAATTGATCGCCTCGGAAAATTATGCGAGTGCCGCCGTTCGCGAAGCGATGGCCTGCGTGATGACCAACAAGTACGCTGAAGGCTATCCGGGAAAGCGCTACTACGGCGGTTGTGAATTCGTCGACGTCGCCGAGACGCTCGCAATCGATCGCGTGAAAGCGATCTTCGGCGCCGAGCACGCCAACGTTCAGCCGCACTCCGGAGCGCAGGCGAACATGGCGGTCTTCATGGC
>DAHUYY010000068.1:0-230 GCA_027306845.1 Vulcanimicrobiota bacterium
GGGCGCGTTCCCGGCGCGAGCGATCTGCGGAACTCTTGGCGGATCTTACGAATCTGCAGGTGCTGCGCACGCGTCACGTGTGCGGCTCGCATCGCTCGAGCGATCGGCGGGCGATGGTGAGCGTGATGGTAACCTGATGGAGTCTGCGCGGCGTTGGAGATGCCGGTACCGGCTAATGCAGTGCCGGCGATGATAGCGGCGCCGAGTGCGCCTCTGAGCGTTAGGGATTT
>DAHUYY010000068.1:240-1364 GCA_027306845.1 Vulcanimicrobiota bacterium
GCGTCCGAGAAAAAAATGAGCGTTCGATGAGCGTTCGATGAAAAAGTTGTTAACGCGGTGCGCGAATCGCCGCCGCTAATACTCCCGGCGAGGCGTGCGCCTCGAATCGTTTGAAATTCTCTTCAAAAAGCGAAGCGAGGTTTCCGGCCTGACGGTCGTACGCGGCCTTGTCGCTCCAGGCATTGCGCGGGTCGAGCACCTCGGTCGGCACCCCTGGAACTTCGTGCGGCACGTGGAGACCAAAAAACGGCTCGCGCGAGAAGTGCTCGGGGATGCGCCCCTCGATCGCCGCATTGACCATCGCGCGCGTATGCGCGATCGCCATGCGTTTACCGACGCCGTAGGCGCCGCCGCTCCAGCCGGTATTGACGAGCCAGCATCGCACTTCGTGACGCGCGATCTTCTCCCCGAGAAGCCGCGCGTATACCGTTGGGCGATGGACCATAAACGGTGCGCCGAAGCAGGTCGAAAAGGTCGCGCTCGGTTCGGTGACGCCGCGCTCGGTGCCGGCGATCTTCGCGGTGTAACCGGAGAGAAAGTGATACATCGCTTGATCGGGGCTCAGCATGCTGATCGGCGGGAGCACGCCGAAGGCATCCGCCGTGAGCATGACGATCGTCTGCGGATGTCCGCCTTTGCTTCCCGGTACGATATTCGGAATATATTCCAGCGGATATGCGGCGCGGGTATTCTCGGTCTTCGCCTCGGAATCGACGTCGAGCGCGCGCGTGCAGTCATCGTAGGAGACATTCTCGAGGACGGTCGCAAAACGGTGCGTCGCCGCCCATATCTCGGGTTCGGCGCTCGCCGAGAGCCGAATCACCTTTGCATAGCAGCCGCCCTCGAAATTAAAGACACCATCGTCGGACCACCCATGTTCGTCATCGCCGATGAGCGGACGATTGGGGTCGGAGGAGAGCGTCGTCTTGCCGGTGCCCGAGAGCCCGAAGAAGAGGGCGGAGCGGCCGTCCTCGCCGACGTTCGCCGAGCAGTGCATCGGCAAGACCCCTTCGAGCGGCAAGCGGTCGTTCATCACCGTGAAGATCGACTTCTTGATCTCGCCCGCGTAGCTCGTGCCTCCGATGAGGATCTCGCGCCGCCGGAGGTGGAGCAGGATGAAGGTC
>DAHUYY010000068.1:1374-9019 GCA_027306845.1 Vulcanimicrobiota bacterium
TCGCAATGGAAGTAGATAGTTCATCACGGTAAAGATCGATTTTTTGATCTCGCCCGCATATTTCGTTCCGCCGATGAGGATGATGCGTCGCTGAAAATTTACGAGCACGAAGGTGCTGCTGCGCGTCCCGTCACGCTGCGGATCGGCTTCGAACGTCGCGGCATCGACGACCGTAAACTCCGGCACGAAGCCGGCATCGGGAGAGTCGGGCGTAATGAACAGGTGCCGAGCGAAGAGGCTATGCCAGGCGAACTCCGTGTAGACTCGCACCGGCACGCGATAGCGTTCGTCGGCGCCGACATAGCAATCGAGGCTGTAGAGATCGCGCTGGGCGAGAAATGCTTCGACGCGATCGAAGAGCGCGTCGAATAGCTCGGGAGCGATGCCTTGGTTCGTCTCGCCCCAATCGATATGCGGCTCGCTTGCGGGCTCGCGTACGAAGAACTTGTCCTTCGGAGAACGACCGGTATGAGGGCGCGTATCGACGATGACCTGCCCGTCCCGGCCAAGCACCCCCTCGCCACGGCGAACGATATGCTCGACGAGCTCTGCGGCGGTGAGATTGTCGTACTGGGCTTTCCCCTTGAGGCGTTCCGATACGGTGAGAATGGCTGCTACCCCCTGCGTCAATGGATCTCATGCGTTCATTTCTCGGGTTTTGCGGACGTGCCTGCAGGCCGCCGGGGGAACGGAGTCGCAGGAATCGCTATGAGTCTTCGTACGATTGCATGCACCGCGACCCTCGCGGCCCTTCTCGCCGCGCCTGCCGCCGCGGCGCTCCCATTTCACGTCGGGTCGCTACCCGCGGGCCCGCTCGACGCCATCACCGATGTCGCCGGCGTTCGCGTTGCCAACCTCACGCTCGAACGGGGGAGCTCGATTCGCACCGGCGCGACGGCAATTTTGCCCGATCGAGATCCATGGGATCGGAAACTTGCGGCGGCATTTCTGCGATTTAACGGCAACGGCGAGATGACCGGAACGCACTGGATCGATGAGTCGGGGTATCTCGAGGAACCGATCGTACTGACCGATACGCTCGATATCGGGCTCGCCGATGACGGCGTGGTCAGTTGGATGATCGCGAAGCATCCGCAACTAGGAATTACCGACGACGTTCCGCTTCCCGTCGTCGCCGAATGCGACGACCAGTTGCTGAATGATATTCAGGCGCGCGCGGTAACTCCCAACGATGTCGTCGCGCTGCTAAATCGCGCTCATTCCGGGCAATTCAAGCGGGGCAGCGTCGGCGCCGGCACCGGTATGAAGGCCTTTGGCTTTAAAGCCGGGATCGGTTCGGCATCGCGCGTCCTTCCGGCCGCGATGGGCGGCTATCGCGTCGGGGTGCTGGTGAACGATAACACCGGGATGTCGCACGCACATTTGAAAATGATGGGCGTACCGGTCGGGCGTGCATTGCAGCATCTCTACCTTCCGAAGTTCCCGCAACCGCTCGCACTGCACGGGCGGATGAGCTCGGGGAGCATCATCATCGTCATCGCAACCGATGCGCCGCTCGATAATCGGCAATTGCGCGCGCTCGCGCTCCGCGCGGGGATCGGCATGGCGCGGACGGGGCTGATCTCCTCGGTCGGCAGCGGCGATCTCTTCATCGCGTTTTCGACGCGATACGTCTATCGGCGGACCGGCGACTTTCGCGTGCACGCTCCGCGCATTGCAACGGTCGAAAGCGACCGCGTTCTCGACACGCTCTACCGCGCGACCAGCGACGCGGTCGAGGCCTCGATCGACGACGCGCTCTGGTCGTCGTCGACGATGATCGGGCGGCGCGGAATTACGGTCTACGGCCTACCGCATGCGCCGGTCTTGCGTCTGCTCCGTGCGGCCGGCGTTCCGTTAGCCGCGCATCGCTAACAGCGCGACGCGGAGCGCGGAGAACGGCGAGGGGCGGTATTCGAACTCGCAGAGTGCCGGCCCGATGCTCGCTCCGGTTTTGCTCGTGACGAACCACGGCGGCTTCGGCAAGAGCGTTCCGCCGAAACCGAGGAGGCTGCGCGGAAAGGGTGCGAAGGGCGCGCGGACGACGCTTTTCTGCGCGCGCGAAAAAAGAAAACTGTTGTGGACGACACCGATCCCGCTGCCGACATCGGCGAGCGAATGCCCGGGGTACGCGCCCCAGGTGCTTTCGGTCAAGAGAAAGCCGAGGCCGGTCCAGGCGTTGATCGCGATCGAACCGTAGCGAAGATCGGCGACGGCGCGTTCGAGCGTCGGCGCGTGTTCGCGTTCGCTCCGTGGATGCACGATGATATTCGCCCCGAGCGTTCCGCGCAGACGATCGTTTGCGAAGGCCACCGCGTCGAGGGCATAGCGTTCGAACTCCCCCGGAATCGTTACGTAGGCCAGGAAACTCGAGAACGCCTCGACCGCGAACGCCGGATCGTTGCGGTCGGCGAAGTCGGCGCGGCGGATCGTCCGTGCGGTATATCCATCGTCGGTGCGCCCTAACGCAACGCTCTCGCCGACCTGCGAGAGCCGCGCGCAGCGATTCGCCGCCCCGGGATAGTAAGCCGGACGGTCGGGGAGTCTGCGGAGCACCCCTTCGATCGCTGCGATCAGCCGCGGCGTACCGACCCAATCCTGCGGAAGAATGAGTACCTGAGCGGCGATGCAATTGAAACCGTTGTTGTGCAGTTTTTGCGTGACGATATTCTCGGCTTGAAATTGGAGATCGGCATCGCTCCAATCGCCGGGAAAGACGATCGTCGGGCTGACATTTCCCAACTCGCTCGTAATTGGTTTTTTGAGGAGCGGCTCTCCGGCGCGCTTGCGCGCCTCGCCCTCATCGCCGAGGCCGAAGACGATCGCGTCGTGCGTCGCATCGCTTCCGGTGATGTGAATTTCGTCGATCGCAGCGGAGGCGCAAAGATAGGCTCCTACCTCCGGGCCGCCGTAGGCAAAACGCAGAAAGCCTTCATCGACCAGCGGCGCAAAGGCGCGCTCGAAGATCGGGCCGAGGTAATCGTTGACCGGATTCATTTTCAGCATGCAGACGGCGCCGTCGGCGAGGAGCTTATAGAGCACGTCGAGCGGCGGTATCGAGGCGATGTTGCCGGCGCCGAGGACGAGGGCGACCCGCGGCTGCGGCTCTCGTTTGCGATACCAGGTCGCCATCGTCGCGGGGATCTCGTCCGGCGTGAGCCCGGGCTCCATCCAGATCTCGGCGCTGATTCCGTTGAGCAAGAGCCGGTCGTAGAGAGCGTTGGGAAAGACCTGCGCGATACTCCGCCCGTCGCTCCCGGTCCGGATGCGGGCCGCCGGTAACGGCGGCGAGCCGTTCGCAGCGATGCTCTCGAGGGTCGCGATATAGCGATTGAGGGCATAGAGAACGGCCCAGGGCCCGCTCACCCACTCTTCGCCCTCGAGCCCCGTTCCGCGGAGCCCCTTCGCCTCGATCGCCGCCTCGGCCCAGCGCTCGCGCACGGCATAGACGCCGTCGCGGCAGTCCTTGAGAAGTGCGACCTTCGCGAGTACGGGCAGGCGCGACCAGCGTGGAGCAGCTGTACGGAGCTCGGCGAGCTCGGCGTCGATCGCCGGAAGTTCGGTGACGATGTGGGGTGCGATCATACCCATCGTTTCGACATCGAACCCGCCCTCCCGGCTGCGCGTCGCCGGTAAAAAAGAACGCCGCCCGTCGGCGGTGAGCCGAGGGCGGCGCTGCTTTGAAGCGAGCGTTCTTAGTTAATCAGATCGCGCGAGACCATAACCTCGCGTGGGTCGATCAGGTGCTTGTTGAGCCCGAGTTTCTCCGCCGGTACGCCGAGTGCGTATGCAACGAGTTGCGGGAGATGGAAGATGGGGAGATCGGTGCGCCCCCAGCGCGCTGCAGCATCGGCCTGGTATCCGTCGAGCGCCAGATGGCAGAGCGGGCAGGGCGTGATGACCGCCTCGGCGCCGTTATCCTTCGCCATGCGCATGTTCTGTCCGACCATCGAGGATGCGATGCCGTCCTTTTCCAACTGCACGTGGAAGCCGCAGCAGCGCGTCTTGCCGGCGTAATCGACGGCCTCGCCGCCGAGCGCGACGATGACGTCTTCGAGCGAGTGCGGGTGGCGCGCCGATTCCCAGCCGTTCACCGACTCGGGGCGAATGATATGGCAACCGTAGAAGGGAGCGACCTTGAGCCCGTTGAGCGGACGCACGACCATCGCCTGCAATGCGTCGAGCCCGATATCGTCGATGAGCAGCCAGAGCAGGTGGCGTACGGTGACGCTGCCCTTATAGTTCGCGCCGAATTTACCGAGGATCGCATTGGCCTGTGCCATGTGCTCTTCGCTCTCGCGCAGCTCTTTGTTCGCCGCGCGCATGTGCCCCGTGCAGGTCGAGCAGATCGTGATGACATCGTCGAGCCCGAGCGCCTCCGCTTGCGCGTAGGTCCGCGCGTTCAGGACGCGGGCGACGTCGCGATTGGTGTCGTTGAGCACCGAAGCACCGCAGCACGAGGCAGCCGTGAGTTCGACGAGCTCGATCCCGAGCTTGTCGGCGAGCAGCATCGTGGAGTTGAAGAGCTCTTTACAGGACTCTTTGGCAACGCATCCGGGAAAAAATCCATAGCGTTTGCTCTTGGAGGAGTTGGTGCGAACGTGCGCGTCGAGCGCTCGCTCTTCGGGAAGAAGCGTGCTGGACATTATCGGACCGGTGCCTCCAATGCATCAAAGATAGTGCGAATTTCATCGACCTTCGGTACGGGTTTGAGGAACGGAGGCGGGAGTTTGCCTTTGAGCGCCATGCGCGCTCCCAGCGGAGCGACTTTCAATAAGCCGCGGATATTGAAGCGACCGACGGTTCCTTGAATGACTTCGGTCTCGGCGAGCATGCCGGTCTGTTTGATCGTCCGCGCGACGACAAGGGCGTGGCGTGGGCCGCGCTCGTTCATCATGACGCGATCGGTGATCGCCGCACGTTTGACGTCGATGATGCGATCGTTGGGATCGACGTGTTTGGGACAGTACGAACAGGCGTAACAGTGCGCGCAGAGCCAGAGGTAATCTTCGCTGATCTGTGCGAGCCGCTCGGGGCGTTGGCCGTCGCGGACGTCTTCGATAAAGCGATAGGCGTAGGCGATGGCGGCGGGGCCGGCAAAGGCCGGGTCGACGCTGACGACCGGGCAGAGCGAGTAGCAGGTCGCGCACATGATGCAATTCGCGACATCGACGAGTTTTTTCATGTCGTCGGGGCTGACGCGACGTTCGGTTGCGTGCGCCGAATCGGCGTCCTTCGGCTGCAGGTACGGTTTCAAGCGCGCATATTTATCCCAGAACGGGTCCATATGGACGACGAGGTCTTTCATCGGCTGGAAGTTCGGCATCGGGTCGATCTTCACCGAACCGTCCTCTTCCATCGCCGAGCCGCACGATGTCTTGCAGGCAAGCGAGGTCACGCCGCCGATGCTCATCGAACAGGATCCGCAGATTGCCGACCGGCACGAACGCCGGAACGAGATCGAACCGTCGACTTCGGCTTTCGCATACTCGAGCGCATCGAGGACCGTCGTGGTTTCGGGAAGATCGACCGTTACCTCGTCCCGGTGAGGAATCGTATCGGTCGCTTCGTCGAAGCGAAAGATATCGAGTTTGATCTTCGCCATTAGTAGCTCCTCACTTCAGGCTTGAAGTCGGTGATCTTGACGGCCCGCGAGTAGTCGAGCCGCGGGAGCGCGTTCTCTTGCCGGAAGGCTAAAGTGTGTTTGAGCCAATTCGCATCGTCGCGTTCGGGATAGTCGGTACGCGCTTGTGCGCCGCGCGACTCCTTGCGCTCGAGCGCTCCTTTGGCAAGGCAGAGTGCGGCATCGATGAGAAAATCCGTTTCGAACGTCGATACGAGATCGGTGTTGAAGGTCTTCGATTTATCCATCACGATCGCCGATTCATCGAACTCTTTGCGAACCGCTTCGAGTTCGGCGACGCCGGAGGCGAGATCTTTTTCATTCCGGAAGATGAACGTATTTGCGCTCATCGTCTCGTTCATTTTTCGACGAAGGATCGGCGCTCGCGTACCCTTGCTGCGCGCGAGTAAGGCCGCGATCCGATCTTTCTCCGATTGCAGCGTTCGCGTCGAGGGCCGAACCTCGCCGATCGATTTGATGTAATCGACGGCGTGCGCTGCGGCGCGTGCGCCGAAAACGATCGTGTCGAGCAGTGAGTTTCCGCCGAGGCGATTCGAACCATGAACGCTGACGCAGGCGCATTCGCCGGCGGCGTAGACCCCGGGAACGCGCGTCGCGCCGAACTTGTCGGTCTCGATTCCGCCCATCGTATAGTGCGCGCCGGGGAGAATCGGAATCGGGTCGTCGATTGCGTCTTTGCCGGTCGCGTCGAGCGCGAGCTCGCGAATCTGCGGCAGGCGTTCGAGGATTTTTTCACGTCCGAGGTGGCGCATATCGAGAAGCACGCAGCCGTCGACGCCGCGCCCTTCGAGGATCTCGGTCCACTCGGCGCGCGAAACAACGTCGCGCGAAGCGAGCTCGCCTTTATTGGGCGCGTACTTGAACATGAAGCGTTCGCCCTCGGAGTTGAGGAGATAGGCGCCTTCGCCGCGCGCGCCTTCGGTCATCAGGACGCCGTTCTCTTTGAGCGTCGTTGGATGGAATTGCATGAACTCCATATCCATCAACGGAATTCCGGCTTTATAGGCGATCGACATGCCGTCGGCGGTCGAAGCATAACCGTTGGTCGTCTTTGCATACATACGACCGGCACCGCCGGTCGCGAAAATCGTTGCCTTCGCGGTGATCAGTTCCAGCTCGCCGTTGCGCATGTTGTAGGCGACGACACCCGAGCCGATACCGTCTTCGATCGCCAACGCGGTGCAGAAGTACTCTTCGTAGACCTTGACGCCGAATCGTTCGAGTTGTTCCCAGAGCGTGTGCAGGATCACCAGGCCGGTAACGTCGGCAGAGTAGCACGTGCGCGGGGCGCCGGCGCCGCCGAAGGGGCGCTGAGCGATCCGTCCATCGGGGAGACGAGAGAAGATGCATCCGCGATGCTCGAGCCAAATAATCTGTTTGGGTGCGTCCTCGCACATCGCCGCGATCGCATCTTGATCGCCGAGATAATCCGAGCCCTTAACGGTGTCGAAGGTGTGACTCGCCGGGGAGTCTTCCTCGCGGTTGCCGAGTGCGGCGTTGATGCCGCCCTGAGCCGCGCCGGAGTGACTGCGTACCGGGTGCATCTTGGAGACGATGGCGACATCCGCTCCGCGCTCGGCGGCTTCAACCGCTGCGCGCATACCTGCTAGACCGCCACCGATGACGACGACGTCGTGCTTGATCACGTTGACCTTTCCGGGGGAGAGGCGTTTGCCTCTTTGTATACCTCCGCGCGCAGCATCGACCCCACGACCTTCGTCGGGAGGCGTCGAGCGACTAGCTCACGGCGCCGTCGCTCGCAGGGGGCGCCTCGCTCTCGTGCCCCTTCTTGCGCTCGAAGAAAACGTAGCAATTTTTCCCGCGCTGCTTCGCCTTGTAGAGGGCCTCGTCGGCGGCGTGGAAGAGCGTCTGGCCGTCGACCCCGTCGCTCGGGAACATCGAGACGCCGATCGAGGTGGAGAGGCCGCTGCGGCGCATCGCCGCGAGCATGCGTTGGACGCCCTGCTGGGCGTGCTCGCGGTCGCTCTGGGCCATGACCAA
>DAHUYY010000069.1 GCA_027306845.1 Vulcanimicrobiota bacterium
GGTTTCGAAGGCGACGACGCGGTGGTAGATGACGGCACGGCGCGCACTGTTGTCTGCGCGCGCGCAAATCGCCTGCAGGCAGGGGCGCGAGTGCGCTCGAAGCGCGCCACGATGCGTACCCCGACGATCTTGCTCACCAACGACGATGGAATCGCTTCGCCCGGCTTGCACGCGCTCGCGCTCGCGCTCGCGGAGATCGCCCGGATCGTCGTCGTCGCCCCCGACGGCAACCGCAGCGGCGTGAGCCACGCGATCACGACCGGTGATTCCGTCGGCGTCACGCCGTACCACGATATCGAGGGCATCCGTGCCTACGCCTGTACCGGGACGCCGGCGGATTGCGCGGTGATCGGTATCGGCGAGCTCTGCGGCGAGCGCCCCGATCTCGTCGTCAGCGGCATCAACGACGGCCCCAACCTCGCCGACGATGTGAACTACTCCGGGACGGTCGCCGGCGCCGTCGAGGCGGTCCTCCTCGGCGTTCGCGCGCTCGCCGTTTCGCTGGCGAGCGACCCCGACGACCGGTCGATGGCTCGTCGCTGGGAGAGTGCCGCCGCGCAAGCGCGCGCGCTCGTGCCGCATGCGCTCGCCGAGCTGCCGCCGGAGCGCTACTGGAACGTGAACGTTCCCAACCTTCCGGCGGAGAAGTTGCGCGGGCCTCGCTTCACGTCGCTCGGGCGCAAAAGATACGGCGAAGCGATTTCGCGGATCGACGAACGCCGCGATGCCCGATACTATCGGGTATGGAATCTTCCCGGTCGGGGAGATAGCGAAGACCCCGATAGCGATATCGGAGCCGTCATGCACGGCTACGTCAGCATCACGCCGATCGCCATCGATCGAACCGATCGCGACGAACTCAACCGTTTACGGCTTTCCTCGGTTCAAGGGGCATGAAACGCTATTTTACCCCCGGTGAGCCGGCGCCGCTCGACATCTTTCCGCAGAACATTCAACTCCCCGCGCTCGTCATCTGGCCGCGACATACCGGTTGAACGTTCTTCGGCGAACCGCTCGCGCAGTTGCGCGAGTCCGAAAAACTCCATCCCGAGGAACGCGTCTACATCGTCGTTGCGGCTGACGAAGCGACAACGCGCTCGCTCTGTACCCCCTATGGGGTAGCCGACGCATGCATCGCCGACCCCGATCGACGTACGCATCGCGCCGCGCGTCTCCGCCCGGCCTCGCTTCTCTCGTTTTTCTCGCGCGAGCTCATCGAACGCGCGCGCGCAAATCATCGCGCCGGTTTTCGGCAGAACTGGGCAAAATCACGGATTGACGATCTCGGCCGCGTCCCCGGCGCGATGCGCATCGATGCGCATGGCACGGTCACGTGGATCTTTCGCGGCAAGCACGCCGGCGATCTGCCGCCGGTCGAAGCGCTGCTCGCTCGCTAAGCGGGCATCTCTTTCTGACGATCGCCGTAGACCAGCGTCGGCTGTTCCCGTTTCTCGACCACATCCTTATTCACGACACACTTCTTGACCCCGACCAGCGACGGTAGATCGTACATGACATCGAGCATGATCTCTTCGAGGATCGAACGCAGCCCGCGCGCACCGGTCTTGCGGCCCTGCGCCTTCGCGGCGATCGAAACGAGGGCGTCCTTCGTGAACTGCAGGTCGACGCCGTCCATCGCAAGGATGCGCTGAAACTGTTTGACCAAGGCATTGCGCGGCTCGGTCAGGATGCGACGAAGGGTGAGATCGTCGAGTGCGTCGAGCGTAACGACGATTGGAAGCCGACCGATAAATTCGGGAATGAGGCCGAACTTCAGCAAATCCTCCGGTAGAAGTTGTCCGAGCATCTTGCTCGCGCGCGCGACGCGCTTGCTCTCGGGGTTCGCTCGGAAACCCATGTTGTTTGCCGCAACGCGCGATTCCACGATGCGCTCTAATCCATCGAAGGCGCCGCCGCAAATGAACAGCACGTTCGTGGTGTCGATCTGAATGAATTCTTGGTGCGGATGTTTGCGCCCGCCCTGCGGCGGCACGTTCGCCGTCGTGCCTTCGAGAATTTTCAGCAGCGCCTGCTGGACGCCCTCGCCCGAGACGTCCCGCGTGATCGACGGGTTTTCGCTCTTGCGTGCGATCTTGTCGATCTCGTCGATATAGATGATCCCGCGCTCGGCGCGTTTCACATCGTAATCGGCGGCCTGGATGAGTTTCAGAAGAATATTTTCAACGTCTTCGCCGACGTAGCCGGCCTCGGTGAGCGAGGTGGCGTCGGCCATCGCTAAGGGAACGTCGAGAATCTTCGCAAGTGTCTGCGCGAGGTAGGTCTTCCCGGAGCCGGTCGGGCCGACGAGAAGAATATTCGATTTCTGAAGTTCGACCTCTTCGGCACCCGTTCCGACGGGGCCGGCGTTGATGCGCTTGTAGTGATTGTAGACCGCAACGGCGAGCGCTTTTTTCGCGCGATCTTGCCCGATAACGTAGGTGTCGAGAATCTGATTGATCTCGCGCGGTTTCGGCAGGGTACGAAGGCGCGCGCCATCGTCGGCAGCCTTGTAGAGCTCCTCTTCGATGATCTCATTGCAAAGCTCGATGCATTCGTCGCAGATATAGACGCCGGGACCGGCGATCAATTTCCGCACGTTCTCCTGCGATTTTCCGCAGAAGCTGCACTTGAGTTGCCCCTTTTCATCCCCGAATCGAAACATGGCGGCGGGCGCCTCCCTGGGCTACGGTGCCGGAGACGGCATCGAGCTACGGTCTTCGATGATGCTATCGATTATCCCGTACTCTTTGGCGTCCTGGGCGGTCATATAGTAATCGCGATCGATGTCCTTGAGGACGTCGTCGAGGGGCTTCTTGCAGGTCGCTTCGTAGATCTTCGCCACGGTGAGACGGGTCGCGATGAGATCGCGCGCCGCAATTTCAACGTCGGTGGCCTGCCCGCCGAGCTGCGAGACCCAGGGTTGATGGATGAGGATCTTTGCGTGCGGGAGCGCGAAGCGCTTGCCCTGGGCGCCGCCGGTCAACAGAATGGAGCCCATCGAAGCCGCCATCCCCATGCAGATCGTCGCAACGTCGGGCTTAATAAAGCGCATTGCGTCGTAGATCGCAAGGCCGGCGGTCACGCTGCCGCCGGGGCTATTGACGTACATGTCGATATCTTTATCGGGATCTTCTTTTTCGAGAAAAAGAAGCTGCGCGATCGTAAGACTCGCGATAGAGTCGTCGATCGGGCCGCCGACGAAAACGATACGATCCTTCAGCAGCCGCGAATAAATATCGTACGCGCGTTCTCCGCGCGACGACTGCTCGACGACCATCGGTACCAAATGCCCCATCGGAGAACGACCTATCCCTTCTTCGCCGGCGTCTCGTTCCCGAGCACCGTGCCAAACGTACTACGAAGCTCTCTACGGCGCCGCAACGCGCTGCGCCTTGTCGATGAGAAATTCGAGCGTTTTATTTCGGACGATTCCATCGTAGACCGACTGCATGTTCTCGGCGAGCGCCGCGCGCACGCGGTCGATAGGCTGCCCGTATCGGCGGGCGAGGAGAGCGAGTTCGCTCTGAATCTCCGCCGGGCTCGCCTCGATCCCCTCGGCATCGGCGATCGCCTCGACGAGCAGCGTGCCCTTCACGCGACGCTCGGCATCACCGGTCAGTTCGTCGCGAAGCTCCTCCTCGGTCTTGCCGATCGAGGCGAGATATTCGTGAAACTCCGTGCCTTGCTCCTGAGCCATACGGCGGGCCTCTTCAAGCAACTGCTCGCGTTCGGCGACCAGTAAGCTCGGCGGAACGGGGATATCGTGCGCGTTGACGAGTTGCTCCATAATCGCGTTGCCGATCTCGCGGCGCACCCGAGCGGCAGCGATTCCCTCGAGGCGTTTGCGGATCTCGGCCCGGAGCTCGCCGAGGGTCGCAAAATCGCTGACCTCGGCGGCGAAAGCATCGTCGAGCGTCGGCATCTCGAGGTGCTTGACATCGTGAAGCACGACTTCGAATGAAGCACTTTTCCCGGCAAGTTCGCTTGCATGGTAGGCCTCGGGAAACTTCGTCTCGATCTCGCGGCGTTCGCCGGCGCTCATTCCCACGATACCGGTCGCGAAACCCGGAATAAAACGATCCTCGAGCAGCTCGGCGACCTGCCCCTCAGCGCTCCCACCTTCGAACGGCGTCCCGTCGATCCGCCCGATAAAATCGATCGTCACGATATCGCCGAGTGCTGCTGGGCGATCGACCGGGGCAAGCGTGCCGCGATCGCGCGCGAGCCCTTCGAGGGTTCGCTCGACCTCCTCATCGCTTACGGTGCGCTCGGGAACCGTGACCGAGAGCCCGGCGTAGGTACCGAGTTCGAGCGTCGGGCGCACTTCGACGCGCGCCTTCACCCGCATCGGCTCGTTCTCGGCGCTCGGCAGCATCTCCAACTTCGGGCGGGCGACCGGCGCGAGCTCGTGCTCGCGCAGCGCCGTGCTGTAGAGCTCCGGCACCAGATCCTCCATCGCCTCGGATTCGATCCCTGCGGTACCGTAGGTCTGTTCGAAGACGCGACGCGGAATATGCCCTTTGCGAAAGCCCGGAATGCGTGCATTCTTGCTCAAACGCCGGAAGGCGACCTCGCGAGCACGGTCGAGGGCATCGGGCAGCACCGGGATAACGATTTCAACGCTGGTCGCGTCGAGTCGGGTGAGGGTTGAGGTCGTCACGGGATCCTTACTTCATGGGTGGGGGGCCGGCGCATTACGATGGAGCGGAAGACGAGATTCGAACTCGCGACCCTCGCCTTGGCAAGGCGATGCTCTACCACTGAGCTACTTCCGCATCGAACGGCCCGCCGCACGCGGGATGGTGGGCAAGCAGAGACTCGAACTCTGACGGGTCTCCCCACTGGAACCTAAATCCAGCGCGTCTACCAGTTTCGCCACTTGCCCTCAGGCGAACGCCCCATACTATAACGGGAACCGACCAAATCCTGCGCCGCCGAGCACGGAGCGAGAGAAATTTGGTGCACCGCGAGGGACTTGAACCCCCAACCAAGTGATTAAGAGTCACCTGCTCTACCAATTGAGCTAGCGGTGCAAGATTTGCGCCCTCTGGGACTCGAACCCAGGACCAACGGATTAAAAGTCCGCTGCTCTACCGACTGAGCTAAAGGCGCAGAGGCGCGTATCAGTGTAAACGGCCGCTCGAGCTTTTGCAAGCGAAAAAGGTGCGCCTTTCGCTATGTCCCGGTCGCCGCCATCGACGAGAGATTTTCCGCCTGGGCGACGAGCCGCTCGCGAAACTCCGCTGCGGTGAGCGGCTCGGCGAAGAGAAATCCCTGAGCGTCGATACATCCCGCAGCGACGAGGACCTCGCGCTGCCGCTCGGTCTCAACGCCTTCGGCGACGACACGAACGCCGAACGCCTCCGAGAGCCGAACCAGCGTGTGGACGATCGGTTCGCTGGCGATCTCCCCATTTGCGCCGGCGACGAAGCCCTTGTCGATTTTGATCGCGTCGATTTTAAAGTGCTGCATGTAGCGCATCGACGAGTATCCCGTGCCGAAATCGTCGATGCAGACGGCGAAGCCGCGCTCGCGCACCCGTTCGATTCGCTCCATTGCGAGTTCGGTATCGTCGAGCATCGAGTTTTCGGTAATTTCGATGGCGAGATTGCTGGGTTTCAACGCATATTCGTCGATCGCCGCGCTGAGGGTTCGATCGAAGCCCGGTTCGAGCAGCTCCGTCGGCGTCGCATTGAAATGCAATGTGAATTTACTGATATCGATCCCGGCACGCCGCCAAGCTGCGAGTTGAGAGCAGCCGGTATCGAGAACGAACGCGCCGATACTCCGCGCAAAACCGCCGCGCTCGGCGAGCGGGATGAAGAGCATCGGCGAGATGACGCCGCGCGTCGGATGATCCCAACGGAGCAGCGCCTCGGCCCCTTTAATCGCGCCGTTGCGAAGATCGACGACCGGTTGATAGAGAACCCGGAATTCCCGCCGCTCGACTGCGAAGCGAAGGTCGGCGGCCAATGCAACGCGCTCGGCCGCTGCGGTCTGCATCTCGGTATCGAAGACCGCGAAGCGTTCGCGCCCCACCGTCTTTGCATACTGCATCGCGATCTCCGCATCGCGCAGAACTTCGTCCCCACCGTCGTACTTTTCCGGGCCGATCGCAATGCCGATACTCGCGCCGAGGAAAATCGGCCGGCCCTCGACGAGAAACGGTTTGGAGAGATTTTCAAGCAAACGACGCGCGAGCGACTCGACGTGAATAACATCGCCGAGCGTCCCCACGAGAATAGCGAACTCATCGCTCCCCAAGCGAGCGACGGTATCATCTGCATTGAGAGATCCCCGCAAGCGCGTGGAGATTTGCCGCAGCACGGCGTCACCGCCGGAGTGTCCGAGGCTCTCGTTCACATCTTTGAAATGCTCGAGATCGACGAAAATCACCGAGAAGAGCGCGCCGGCTTCGCTGCGCGAGCGATCGAAACGCACCGCAAGTTGCTCTTCGAACGCTTGCCGATTCGGTAGCCCGGTGAGCGCATCGTGAAGACGTTGGAAGTTGAGGCGACGCTCTTGTTGCTTGATCGTGGTCTTATCGGCGAAGGAGCACATCGCAAATGGGTGCTCGCCCGCGGCATCGGTGACGCCGGAGATCGTGACGTCGACCCACATCTCCTCGCTCAGACCGGAGATACGGCGCTCGACCGTAAATGCGTCGCGCGTGCCGCTCATCACCTCGGCGAATTCTTCTTCGTGGCCGTCGAGCAGATGATGCTGCACGTCGATCACGCTGCGATAGACGGCATTTGCATCGATCGCCTTGCCGTTCCGGTCGAGAATTGCGATACCCATCGTCGAGCCGTCGAAGACGGCGCGAAACTGCGCCTCACTGAGATGGAGCGCCCGCTCGGCCTCCTGACGCGCGAGTTCGCTCGCCAATCGCTCCCGTTCGCGCTGCGCCTCATCGAGCGCGCGCCGTCCGCGAGCGTTGGCGATCGACCACGCTAAGAGCAACGCACCGACGAGCACGAGGAGGATGCCGAGCACCGTGAGGATGCGCGCTCGCTGCGCGCCGTCATAGTTCGCCGCTCGATTATTGAGATCGGCGACGAGCATAGTAGCGGTCGCGCCGTAGAGTGCATCGGCGCTCCGCTCGGCGGCGAGGCTCAGTGCCTCCAACTTGTGCGCCGACGTCGGATCCATGCGCGGCAGCATCGCCGCGTTTCCGAGTGCGCCGGAGAGCGCATTGCCCGCCGCGATGTAGCCCTTCGCTCGCGCGACGAAGAGCGCGACGGCAGGAATATCTCCGTGCGGCAATGCCGCGCGCAGCGATGCCGACGTTCGCGCGATGTGATCTTGCGTCAGGCTAAACCAATCGCCGATGGCGGTCGAGACGTTGTTGAAGCCGATGCGCAGCGCTAGAGAGATACCCGACGCACCAAGAACGTGTCGGACGACGATCGTGGCGTGCCGCGGAACCATCAACGCACCCGGCAGGTCGTTGAAGGCGATATCGGCGAGATTCTGCGTGACCTGCGAACGCTCGTAACTAAAATTCGAGGTGTCGCCGATGTTTTGAATGATCACGGTGAGCGGATTGAGCGGCGCGCTTACCGGTGCGAAGCCCTTCCATCCCAGCGGGGCGTGCTGCGCCTGCACCCAGCCCTTATCGAACGCAGGGAACGAACTCGCCGCATCGAGCGCGTGCGCGTCGGGTGCGAGGAGCACGCGCTTTAACGCAGCGATCTCGCGATTGACGGCGATCGCGGCCCGAGCCCGCGCTAACGGGTGACGATAGACGACCGCGTCGCGATAATCGAGCAACGCATGTGCGAGCGGCTGCGAGAGCTGGAATGCTGCGATGGCGATCCGTTCGCGCGACGAAATTGCCGGTGCCGTCCCCCTCGCCGTAAAACGTGCGAAAGCGAGCATCTGTGAAACCGCCACGGCGGCCCCGACCAGAAGCAGCACGATCGCGAGGATGCTGGGAACCCGCTGTGCCCATCGCGTACGCTCGGCCATACCCCGAAGCATACGACGGCGAGCCGGGAATAACTCCTACCCGCGAACGCGGGGCCCCACTTTTTCAAGCGGAGCCCCGTCGCGCGTCAGAGTGGGGTGACTGACCGGGTTCGAACCGGCGACCTCCTGAGTCACAGTCAGGCGCTCTAACCAGCTGAGCTACAATCACCACGCATGCGCGTCGGTACGCGCCCGGAGGGACTCGAACCCCCATCTTCGAGTTTAGAAGACTCGTGCCTTATCCTGTTAGACCACGGGCGCGCGAGCCCTTCGGCATGCAAAACCCTATCGGGACGACAGGATTTGAACCTGCGACTTCTTGCTCCCAAAGCAAGCGCTCTACCAAGCTGAGCTACGTCCCGCCGACTCCCCGCGGAGCATACCACAACGAGGCAAGCCGACCGCACGATTCGGTCGCGGCTCGCCGATCGCGATTGCAAGATCGACGATGCTCCCACCGCAACGCCGAAGCAGCTGCGTAAGCCGTGGGCTCGAGAGCGGAACGCGCACTCGCGCCAGGTCGCGCCCGATGCCGCGAAGGCGTGAAAGGGCGTAGAGAATCGCATCGCCCAGCAGCGCCGCGCCGGCCGCTGCACCGGGGCCGATCTCACCGTCGGGAAAGACATACAGATACGCGGCGATCTCGCCGTCGGGGCGCGCGAAGAGCAGCCCTTGCGCGATCGCTCCGAGCGCTTCATGGAGCGCGCGATCGCAGGGGTTTCCGGCGAGCCGATCGATCTCGAAGAGATTGCGAAGATCGGCCTCCAGTTGAATCGGACGGACGGCGAGCGGCGCCGTACCGTCGAGCTCGGCCGCCAATCGATCGGCAACGGGGAGGGCGACCGAGTACCCGGCGACGAGTTCGAGAGCGCCGCCGAGAGCGCCGAACAGCGGAGCGAATGCGGCAGGCTCGGCGGGCACCAGCGCGCGGACGCTCCGTCCCTCCGGCCCGCGCAAAAACTCGATTGCCCGCCTGCCGATGCCGCGTCCGCGAAGTGCCGACGCGACGATCGTC
>DAHUYY010000006.1 GCA_027306845.1 Vulcanimicrobiota bacterium
AAAGCGCTCGCGCACGCGGGGCTCGATGCAAGCGATATCGATTGCTTCATCGTCGCCACCGTAACGCCCGACTATAGCTTTCCGGCGACCGGTTGTATCGTTGCCTCGCGGCTCGGCGGGGTCGACAAACCGGGATTCGATATCAATATCGCCTGCAGCGGATTTATTTACGGCCTCACCACGGCATCGGCGCTTATCCGCGGCGGCGTCTATAAACGCATCTTGCTCATCGGGGCCGAGACGCTCACCTCGATAACGAATTACGAAGATCGCGGCTCGGCGATTCTCTTCGGCGACGGAGCCGGCGCAGTCGTTCTCGAAGCTGCGGAGAAAGATTCCTTTCTTTCCTCGGAGCTCGGTTCGGATGGCAGCCGCCCCGAATTGCTTTTCGTTGAGGCCGGCGGTTCGCGGAACCCGATCGATGCCGAAAAACTCGCCGAACGCAAAAATTTTCTCTCGATGCAGGGGCGCGAAGTTTTCAAGTTTGCCGTTACCAAAATGATCGCCGCGACCGACGTAGCTCTGCAAAAAGCCAACCTCACGCGCGACGATTTGAATCTGCTGATCCCCCATCAGGCGAACAAGCGCATCGTCGATGCGGCAGCGAAATATTTGAACATGGGCCCCGACCGCGTCGTTATCAACATTCACGAATACGGGAATACCTCGGCGGCTTCGATACCGATCGCGCTCTCGGAGGCCGTTGCAGCCGGGCGCGTGCGCGATAACGACGTCATCGTCTTCGTCGCTTTCGGGGGCGGGCTCTCGTGGGGCGCAGTGACGTGGCGGTGGTCGGCGTGAACTCGTTGAGAGTCGGCGCGATCTTCCCGGGACAGGGCTCGCAGATGTTGGGCATGGGCGTCGATGTCGCGCAGCGCTATCCCGCCGCCGCCGAACTCTTCGAACGCGCGGAGAAGATTCTCGGTTACGATCTTTTGGCGCTGCAACGCGAGGGCCCCGAAGAACGGTTGCGCGAGACACAGTACAGCCAGCCGGCGATTTTTGTCACGAACCTCGCGCTTGCATCGGCGGTGCAGGGGCTCGTTCCACAGCTCGTTGCGACGGCGGGACACTCGTTTGCCGAATTTTGCAGCCTCGTTGTTGCCGGCGCGATCTCGTTTGAAAATGCATTACGCGTCGTCGACGAACGTGGGAAAGCGATGAGCGCCGCGGCCGCTGCCGCACCGGGCGGCATGTCGGCGATTCTCGGGCTCGATGTCGTCGCGGTGCGCTCGGTCACCGATGCGACGCAAGCGCGTACCGGGCTGCGCGTCTCGCCGGCGAATTTTAACGCCCCCGCGCAGATCGTCATCTCCGGCGATCTTGAGGCGGTGGTTGCAGCCGGTGAAGCTGCGCTTGCAGCCGGTGCAAAGCGCGTCGTTCCGCTCAATGTCTCGGGTGCCTGGCACTCGGCGTTGATGGAGCCCGCAGTCGAGCGTTTCGAGCGTGCCGTTGCCGCAGCATCGTTCAGCATGCCCGAGCGCATCGAAGTGCTCTCTAACGTCGACGCGCAGCCCTATCGCAGCACCGAGGAGATCCGTAAAAACCTCGTTGCCTCGATCGTGCACGAAGTCCGTTGGCACGAAACGGCGATTCGCTTGCTGGATTGTAAACTCGATCTCGTCGTCGAGTTCGGCGCGAGTGCCGTGTTAGCGCCGATGATGAAACGCCTGCCGAATGCGCCGGAGGTCATCGCGATTAGCGATGCAACGGGGATCGAGCGCCTCGAGGCGCGTCTGCTCTCGGAGGTCGGCGCATGATCTTCGCCGGGCGCAGTGCGATCGTAACCGGCGCAAGCCGCGGCATCGGCCGTGCAATCGCCGTCGATTTGGTTCGCGGAGGCGCCGATTGTGCGCTCGTTGGGCGCGATACGGCGGCGTTGGAAGAGAGCGCGGCCGCCTGTCGTTCGGTGCGCGCCGACGCTCGCATCGAGATTCTCGTCGCCGACGTGGCCGACGCGGCATCGGTCGATGCTGCCGTTCTTCGCGCCCAAGATGCGTTCGGGAAGATCGATTTCGCGATTGCCAATGCCGGGCAATCGATCGACGCCCTGCTGATGCGGATGAAGCCCGAGCAGCTCGACCATCTGCTCGACGTCAACGTGAAGTCGGCATTTTATCTCTGCGCGGCGGTTACGCGCCCGATGATGAAACAGCGCTCGGGAAGCATCGTTTTGCTGAGCAGTATCGTCGGGATTACCGGAAATGCCGGGCAGAGCGCCTACGCCGCCTCGAAAGGGGCCCTCCTCGCGCTGGGCAGCTCGCTCGCCAAGGAGCTGGGTTCGCGGAACATCCGCGTGAATAGTGTCGCTCCGGGACTCATCGAGACGGCGATGACCGCCTCGATGCCGGCAGCGTACCGCGACGCTTTGATCGCCAGAACGGCGCTCGGGCGCGCGGGGACCCCGGAGGATGTTGCCGGGGTGGTGTCGTTTCTTTGCTCCGATGCGTCGCGATACGTCACCGGGCAATGTATCGTCGTTGACGGCGGCATCGTCACCTAAATCCGTATCACCGTACTACAAGGAGAATCATGTCCAGCAGCACCTTCGATCGCGTTAAGAAAGTCATCGTCGAACAACTCGGCGTTCAGGAGTCAGAAGTGACGCCGGAAGCCTCGATCACCGACGATCTCGGTGCCGATTCACTCGACCAGGTGGAATTGGTGATGGCGTTCGAGACCGAGTTTAATATCAGCATTCCCGACGAAGAGTCGGAAAAAATCAAGACCGTCGGCGATGCCGTTGCACGCATCGACGAGGCTACGGCGAAGGCCTAGGCCGGCAGCACCGCGGTGTTCGAACAACTCAGCGATCGGTTAGGCGCGCTTTTTTCGCGCTTAACGGGTCGTGGGCGGCTCAGCGAGAGCGACGTTACCGAGGCGCTACGCGAAATTCGCGTAGCGCTCTTGGAGGCGGATGTTTCGCTTTCGTCGGCCAAGTCGTTCGTCGCTCGCGTTAAAGAACGCGCGCTCGGTGCAGATATTCTCGAATCGCTCACCCCGGCGCAAACGATCGTTTCCATCTGCCACGAAGAGTTAGTTGCGTTACTCGGCGGCGCCGAAGCGCGGCTTCAATTTAGCGATGCGCCGCCGTCGGTCATTTTGCTCGTCGGGCTCCAGGGATCGGGCAAAACCACGCATGCCGGGAAGATCGCGCTACGCCTCAAGGAACAAGGGCGACGCAGCCTCCTGGTTGCAGCCGATATTTACCGCCCCGCCGCTATCGCACAGTTACAGCGTTTGGGCGAACAGATCGACTTGCCGGTCTTCGAACGCGGCACCGCAGACCCGGTAGAGACCGCGCGCCTCGGCGTCGCCGAAGCCAAACGTCTCGGTATCTCGACGGTCATCATCGATACTGCGGGGCGCCTGCAGATCGACGACGCGCTCATGACCGAACTCGAGCGCATCAAGGCGGTAACGCAGCCGCACGAAGTGCTTTTCGTCGCCGACGCGATGACGGGGCAGGAAGCGGCGAACGTTGCCGACGGCTTCCATCGTCGGCTCAGCATTACGGGCATCGTACTCACGAAAATGGACGGCGATACGCGCGGTGGTGCGGCGCTCTCTATTTTCGAGCGTACCGGAGCGCCGATAAAATTGATCGGTGTCGGCGAGAAGCTCTCGGCGCTCGAAGCGTTTTATCCCGACCGCCTAGCCTCGCGTATTCTCGGAATGGGCGATGTCCTAACGCTCATCGAAAAAACGCGGGGAATCTATACCGAGGAACAGGCGAAAACGCTCGAACAGAAAATGCGCAACGCGCAATTTTCGCTCGACGATTTCCTCGATCAGTTGCGACAGGTGCGAAAAATGGGATCGATGGGCGATCTGCTCAAGATGATTCCAGGTATGTCGCGCGCACTACCAAAGAATTTTGAACTCCCCGAAACGGAGCTCAAAAAAACAGAGGCGATTATCTGCTCGATGACGCGGCAAGAGCGGCGTAGCCCACAGGTCCTCAATGGATCTCGGCGTAAACGCATAGCTCTTGGCTCAGGCACGCAGGTCGCCGATGTGAACCGCTTGATCAAACAATTCGATCAAGCAAAATCGCTCATGAAGCAATTCGGGGGCAAACGCCGCCCGCAGATTGCTCGTGGCTCATTCCGATAGGAGAAGCATGGTTAAGATCAGGTTGCGCCGCATGGGCGCAAAGAAACAGCCCACGTATCGTTTTATTGTTGCCGATTCGCGCTCGCCGCGCGACGGAAAGTTCATTGAGATTCTCGGACATTACAACCCGCGAACCGAACCGAAAACCGTCGAAGTCGACGAAGCGAAGGTAAAGGAGTGGATGAGCAAAGGCGCCCAGCCCTCCGAGACCGTGCGGCGTCTGCTCTCGGCGCGCGGCATGATGGATGCGGGGCCCGCCCCGACCGCCAAACGCAAGCCGAAGAAGGCGGCGAGCGAGAGCTAGCGTGAGCGCTTTCGACGACGAGTTCGGTCTCTTCAGCGAGGAGACCGGAGAGGAAGAGCGCCGCGCAACCCTCAGTGGCCGGCGCGTCTCTGGGCAACGTTCGGTCGGCGATGTCGAGCGTGAAGAGCAACAGCCCGATCGTCCGGCCGCTTCGTCAGGCCCGCGCGGACGCACGCGCCGCGATGCGCCGGCACGCCCCGCTGCACCGCGCGAGCGGACGCCGCGAACCGGTGACCCCTATGCTGGGCAGCGCCGCGCGCAGGGCATTCTCGATTTTCTTGCGCGCAAGTTAGTCAGCAAGCCCGATGCGGTTGAAGTCGATCTCTTTCTCGACGAAACGGGACAGCCGACGATCGAGGTCGTGGTCGACCGCGAAGATCTCGGCAAAGTGGTCGGTCGCAGCGGCCGCGTCGCGCATGCATTACGCACGATCGCTCGTGCTTCGGCAGAGGATCGAATTACCGTCGATATTCTCGACCGCGAAGAGGCCGAGGGTGAACCGGAAGCCTAACGACCGTATCCCGTTAGCGAGGCTCGCCGGAGCGTTCGGCGTGCATGGAGAGATCAAGTGCGACCCGTCTAATGCGGGTCGTACGCTCTTTGTGGCGGGGGCACATTTTTATTTACGGCAGGAGAGCGACGAACGCGAGGTCGTTATCTCGGGCGTGCGCGAGCACAAGGGACGGCTGCTCGTATCCATCGAGGGAATCGACACGATGGAGGGCGCGCAAGCGCTCAATGGCGCCGAGCTTACCGTGGAGCGCGAGCGGATCGAACTCGCCCCCGACGAGTATCTCGACGACGATCTCGTCGGCCTCGAGCTTCGCGGTCTCGACGGGCGTCGTTATGGAAGCATCGAGCGGGTAGAACATTGGCCGAGCAGCGATATGCTCGTCGTCGGCGGGCGCATGGTACCGATGGTGCGGGCGATCGTTCGTGCGATCGACCTTCACGCCGGGATCGTCACCGTCGATCCACCGCGTGGCTTACTCGACGGTGACGAAGCGTAAGGAGCGCCCTCGCCCGACCGGTTCCTAGTGATTGTCGGGATGGAGCTCCACGTAGTCGTCGACGGCATTGCGAATCGCCGTCGGTGCGTCACCGCCGTTCGCATGGCCCTGATAGAGAAGCGCGCCGAAACATGCGTACGCTTTCAGATAAAAGCGGCTCTTGCCGTGCTGCATGAAGTGCCCCGGAATCATTTCGAGCCTGCCGGTAAGAATCGTCGCGTCGCGGTCGGCGCCGCAGATCGCATCGGCCGCGGCGGCGATCGCGCCGACCGGCGCGCCGACGATCGAGGTGTGGAAGTGCTTGCGCAGATCTGCCGCGAGAAGATCGGTTGAGGTCGTCAGCATGCCGCCGGAAAGATTACCGCTGATGCGGACGACGAGCGCTCGGCGCGAAGGTTTCGGTTCGGGGGTCGGCGATGCAACTGCAACCGTCGGCCGTTTGCCGAAAAGATGCCCGAGTACACCCGAGATACCGGAGATTTTTATCGAGGCCGCCTGCCCCGCTGGGCCGGTCGCCGTCGGAGCGGGGGTCTCGGAGGTGGTGCTCGGTTGATAATCGCGCCCGACTCCGGCATCGGCGAGAATCGCGCGGCGCGCGTCGAGCGCGAGCGCACCTGCGTCGCTCACCGAAAAAACTTGCGCGGTCTTCGAATAGATAATCACGCCGTTGGTGACGCTGACCACCTGTTCGAGAACCGAGACACCCTGACCGATCGGGGTGAGATAGCCGGCGACATAGTAGCCCGCTCCAAGACGGGCGGCGGTCGCAGGGTAGAGTTTTGGCGATGTCGGCGGTGGGGTCGGCAGAACGTCGAGACCGCCGCTTGCCTCGAAGGCACGTGCGAAGATCGTCGCAACGGTTGCGCCCGCCTTCTCCGGTAATCCGCTGGAGGTCGCGGTGAACGGATAGACGATCACCTTCGGTCCGCTGGGGATCGCCGTGCCCTTCGGCTTCGGGCTAGCCTTCGGGTTCGGGCTACCCTTCGGGCTCGGGCTAGCCTTTGGGCTCGGGCTCGTAACCGCTCGTGCGGCTACGATCTGGGGAGCCGCGAGAGCGGGGAGGGCGCAGAGGGCGAGCATCGCGAGGAAGAGTCGTCGCACGGACGGTCCTTTCGGGGGTTTCGGAGACGTGCGGGTGTTAGCCGCGTATGGAATCAACGAAGCGGGCGAGCTGAAGGGTCGTCGCCTCGGGTCCTTCGAGCATCGCTAGGTGACCGAGTCCCGGCAAAACTTCGACGCGCGCGCCGACAATCCGGTCGGCGAGGAAAAGCGAGCGATCGGGTGGGGTCATCATATCGCGCTCGCCGACGAGCAGCAGGGTCGGCACGGTTATCGCTGCGAGGCGATCGCGCGCGTCGAAGGCATCGCAGGCGAGGAAATCGGCGAGCCGTTGTTCGGCCGAGACCGACGAAAACTGCGCGAGCAGCGCCGCTCGGCTCTCCTCCGAGGGTGAAGCGAACATCGCATCGGCGAGCGTTCCCAAAACCGTCGGATCGTTGCGACGTAAACTTTCGAGAATGCTCGGCGCGACGCGTAATTTCGCGCCGCTTCCGATGGTGACGAGCCCGGCGAGTGGAAGTTTTCCGCGAATAGCGATCTCCAAGGCGATCGCACCGCCCATGGAACTTCCGCAGAGAACGACGTCGCGCAGCCCATCGGAGAGGATCTGCGTTTCAACCGCATCGGCGAAACCCGCGATATCGGTCGCGCCGCCGGGCACGCCGTGCCCCGGAAGAGCGATGGCGACGGAATCGGGAAACGCCGAGCGTTGGCGTTCGAAGACCGCGGGCGTGCAGGCAGCGCCGTGGATGAAAACGAGGCTCACGAAGATTTCTCCATACGACGATCTTCGACGGCGGCGTTGAGCGCACCGCCGAAAAGAAAGATCGAACCGATTAAATAAAACCAGAGCAGCAGGACGATCGGCGCCGTTAGTGCCCCGTAGATCGCCGTGTAATTAATATGCAGCGTGTAGAGCGTGAAAAGATACTGCACCAGCGGCCAGAGCGCCGCGCATAAGAGGGCGCCGGGCAACGCGGTGTCCCACGGAATATCACGATTGGGGAGCAGCCGATAGAGAAAAAGCGAGGCCGCGAAGACGAGCGCTAACGAAATTGCATAGGCGGAAATGTGCAGAAGATCGCGGCGATCCGGAATCTGCGCCAACGCAAAGGCCACCGAAAATACCACCGGCAGCACGAGCGCGACCAGTAATGCGAGGCCGAGAATCGGCAGTGCGACGACGGCGACGGCGATATGCGCTGCCAACGGTCGACGTTCTTCAATCTTCATCGTGCGATCGAGTGCGAAGGCAAGCGACATAAAGAGATTCTTGGCCGACCAAACGAGCACGACCAGCGCGATGATACTGGTTATTCCGCGACCGTAATAGTACGCACTGAGATTCGCGGCGACGACGTGATGGAGCGTCGGGGCGAGTTCGTCGAAGAAAGCAAGCACCCGCTCGCGACCGTTGTGGATGAAGATCGAGACGCCGCCGATTGCGAGGACGACGAGCGGAAAGAGCGAGAAAAGCGCGTTGAAAGCGACCGCCTGGGCTGCAAAGGCGCAGCCCTCGGAAGAGAAACGCGCACCGGCATTCCTGAAGATCGCAAAGATTCGCGCCATCGCGTGCGGTATATCGCCGTATCGTGCCGTTTCTCCCACCGCCCCGCCTCCTGCGCGATGGAGCGCCGATCGGTTCCTACCGTCCGGTGCTGCTCCGCAGCGGGCACCTCTACGCGCCGGCTTGGCCGGTCGTTGCGGCATTTGTCGACCGCATCATTCGCGTCGGGGATCGGCTCTATATCTATCGGAACGGGCGCTGCGTGGTCGTGCGCGTGCCGCATTCGACGGATCGGACGCTCGCCGAGCTCTATCTGCCGCTCGCGGCGACATTGCGCCCGCTCGGCGATGTGGTAAATTACGTGGCGCCGACGCGCACGGTGGAGGTTCGAACACCGCAGCCGAGGCTCATGGTGCATCTGCCGCGACAGCCCAATCCCGTGCCGCGCACGGTCTTCGCGCCGCGCGTGGCGCCGACACCGCGGCCGCACTGGAACGGCGTGCCGTTGCCGCGCCGCACGCCGCTGCCGGCTATCGCCCCGAGCGCACCACCGAATGCCCGAGCGCCGCAAGATCGGCCTTCGCCGAACCGGTAGCGGCGAGCTCTGCAAGTCGGCCGGCGACCGCATCGATGACCGGCAGCGCCGCATCGTATGCAGCACCCTGCATGAGCCGCGCATCTTTGAGCGCCATATCGACCGACCAGGTGACGCTCTCGTCGCCGCTGGCCATGCGGCGGCCGCGCCCCTCGATCTGCCCCTTCGGATCGTAGAAGTCGAAGATGCTAAAGCTCTCGGGCCCGGTGAGCCCCTGCGCCGCACCGATCTGCAGCACGTCGGCGATCCCGCCGATCACCGCGAGAATCATCGCGTTGCCAAGCAATTTATAGATCGCCGCCGCTTCGGTACGCTCGCCGAGATCGCGCACCGTTCCGGTCATTACCGCGAGGTGTTCGCGCACGCGCGCGATCTCGGCGCGGTCGCCGCTGACGAGCATCGAGCCCGTGCCGTCGAGCGCGTTGGGCGGCCCCATAAAGACCGGCGCATGCAGATAGTGAAAGCCTTTTGCACGAAGGTCGGCGGTGCGTGCCGCGACGCGCTGCGGTAGACAGGTCGTGTGATCGCAGATCGGTATCGCGGCGTCGAGCGTCGGCAAAATGCGTTCGAGCACGCTCTCGACGGCGCTATCGTCGCTGAGGCAGAGATGGATATAATCGGCGCCGAGCGCGGCCTCTTCGGGGCTCGCAGCGAGATGCACGCCGATCTCGGCGAGCGGCTCTGCGTGCGCGCGCGTGCGATTCCACAGGCGCACGGCATCGCCGCGGCGGCGGAATGCGCGCACGAAATTGGAGCCGAGGAGCCCCGCTCCGTAGAAAGCGATCGTTTTCATTTTCGTTCCGGCCCTGGTGCCTTTCCGTCGATAGCGACGAGCGTTCGCGCGAGGACGAAGGTAATGCCCTCGCGTTCGAGTTCGGGATAGAGTGCGCGCACCGCGGCAAGCGTTGCCGGGCGTGGATGCCCGATCGCGATCGCGCTGCCGTGCGCCAACGCGATGCGCGCCGCAAGACGCAGTTGCGCCTCGACGGCGGGTACGGTGTTGCGATCGTCGAGAAAGACATTCCGCGCGGCGTTCGGGACCCCGTATGCGCGCGCAGTCTGCTGCGCAACGGTCGTCGCGATGGTGCGCGAATCGATGAAGAAGAGGCCGCGACGTTTGAAGACGCGCATCACCGCCGCCATAACGCGCGGGTCGGAGGTGGCGCGACTTCCTTCATGGTTGTTCGCGCCCTCTGCATAGGGCACCGCGTCGATATCGCGTGCCGTCTGCGCCTCGATCGTTTCGTCGTTCATCGCGACCATGATTTTCCCGGGGCCGGGATCGAGCGCGGCGATCGGTTGCATCGGCAGGTGCAGCATCACGCCTTTCCCGGCAGCATGGGCCTCGTCGGCGATGCGGGTGGTGTAGCGCACCTCCGGCAAGATCGCCAGCGTCAGCGGAATCGGCAGCGCGATATAGCCTTCCTCGATGTGCAGCCATTGGCCGCAATCGTCGACGATTAGCGCGAGGCGCGCGCGGCCGCTCGGCGATGGGGGGCTTGTGGCGAGGACGGCGGGGCTACGGTGCGGCCGCGGACTCGGTGGAGGCGTCGGCGTCGCGGTGGGTGCGGAGACCGGTGCAGCCGTTTGTGCCGCCGTGGGGTGCGGCCGCACCGCCAAGCGTTCGGGAGCGCGCGGCACGAGGAAGGAGCGCGCGAACAAGACTCCAACGATGAGCGCGAGAGCCGCGACCAGTGCACGAACGAGGGTAATTCGGGGGCGGCGATGCGAACAGCGTGGCATGGAGCCTCACTTCGCTCTCGAGGCCCCGCACCCGTTCGCCGCCGGCGAGATCTCTCGATGCATTTATCATAGCACCATTGGAGGACCGATCGTGGCTGAAACCCTCGCGAAGCGTCCGCACGGAGTCGGGCGCATTATCGGCGCCGGCATCGTCGGCGGCATCATCGTCGATCTCTTTCTCATCCTCGTGCATGCAGCACCATTCCCGGGGATCTACATGTTCATCGCGTCAGGATTGGTCGGGCCCGCGGCCGTTTCGTCATCGTGGTATATCGCGCTCGGTATTCTGCTGCACCTCATCATTTCAATCGTTTGGGCGGCGATCTACGTCGCCGTCTTCTTGCGGCTCTTTCCGAAGCTTCCATGGTGGGGGAATGCCGTGATCTTCGGTGTCGTCGTGATGCTCGGTATGCAGGTCCTTCTGTTGAGCAAGCACCTCGAGCCCGCGTTCCCGACCGGGATGGGGCTGGTGACCAACCTCATCGCCCACATCGTCTTTTTCGCCCTGCCGGTCGCCTACATACTGCGGAACGATCTGTAATTGCAGCGCGACGATCGAGGGGAGCGATACGTTCCAACCAGCATGAAGGCGCGTATCGCTCTCCTCGTCGGCATCCTCGCAACCTTACTGCTCGGGGCGCTCGCCGGGCAGAGCGCGCGTGCGGTTTCGGCGGCGCCGGATGCAACGGCGAGCTATCCGCCGATCGGCAATTACGTCGTGCTCTTTGCAAAGATCCGCAGCGTCTTTCGTTCGCATCGGCCGCCGCCGCCGTACGAGACGTACGAGCTCTTTCGCAAACAGATGACCGACTATGGGTATCCGGACTACGATAATACCTATCAGGTCGATTACTGGTGCCGCAACTCCGATCGCGCCTGCTTGAAACGCAAGCTCTATCACCTGGGAGCGATCGGACGGATGCGCTTCGAACGCGCCGCGTTTAACGAAGATTACGATCCGGGCCCGCCGACTGCAGATATCTTTCAGCGCGCTCCGGCGACGCCGCGCCCGAAAACCTTTAAACCGACCCCCGAGCCGGCCTATACGCCGCTACCGACGATTATCGTGGTAAAGGCGCTCTACGATCCCGATTACGAGATTATCGATGTGACGCGCGACGGACCGCTGCTCGACGTCCACGTGAAGCCACGGCGCACGCCGATGCGCAACCGCTTACGCGAGCTCTGGGTCGATGCGCGGACGTTGGAGATCGAAAAATTTACCGCGACGGATCGACTATTCGTGACCGGCGACGGTGCAACGAAGATCTACCCGGTGCTCTTTACCTGTACGATGGGGCGCGTCGACGGCTACCCCGTCATCACCCATATCGAGGGCCGCGTCGGCGGCGGATATGAAGATGACGGCAAGCACGTCACCTACAACTACAAGAAAATCCGCTTCCCGAAGAGCCTCCCGTCGTGGTATTTCAACGCTCGCAATTACGGCAGCCATCTCGACGATGCGCCGCTCACCGGCGATCAGCGGTGAGCGTGCGCGACGAGGCGCGGAAACGCTTTCTTCAGCGCGCGTAATTTCGGCAGATCGACCTCCACGATGTAGGGATCGTTCGGATGCCGGAGTTCGAAGTTCTGATGGTAGGCTTCGGCGCGATAGAACGCGCGCAGCGGTGCCACGACGGTAACGATGGGGGCGTTGTAGCGGTGCGCTTTGGCGAGCGCGGCGATCGTCGCTTCGGCGACCTTTCGCTGCCGTGCCGTCGTGTAAAAAATCTCCGAACGATATTGGGGTCCACGGTCGGGGCCTTGGTAATCGAGTTCGGTCGGGTTCTGCGCGACCGTAAAATAGACGGCGAAGAGTTGCTGTAACGAGATAACGTGCGGATCGAACCAGATCTCGACCGATTCGGCCTGCCGCGTCAACCCCGTGCTGACGATCTCGTAATGCGCGGTTCTCGCCGAACCGCCGGCGTAGCCGACGACGGTGCGCTCCACCCCGACGAGCCGTTGGAAGACCGCCTGCATACCCCAGAAACAACCGCCGGCGAGGACGATCCGCTCCGTCGCCGGCCGCGCTGCGGCCCGAAGCGGGGCGGCTCCTAGTGTGCCGGCGAGAAGAAAGATCGATAGTGCAGCGCTACGTGTGCGTCGAGAGAGCTTCATGCCTTGGAAAACGCGTGAGGCGCCGCGCTGGATTCATCGCGGCACGCTATGGCGGCGCGTCGTTCGGTGGCACGTCGTTCGGCGGAGCGATGCTCCGGGCCGCCGCGAGCAGCAGCGCACGCGTCTTTTCCCGCGCCGCGGCGTCGAGCGCGTCGATATCGAGATAGAGATCGATGCCGTCGGCATGTTCGCTGAATATCCGGCGGTGCTCGCTTGCCCCATCGCGGAGCCCGTCGAGCACGTAGGGCACGATTTCACGCGGGATGCCCTTCACGGAGATCGGCGCGAGAGGATGGGCAGCGACGATATCGCGCACGAGGGCGTAGGTCTCGTAACTCAAGATGATGCTCCCGGGTTCGGCGACCGTCTCTAACCGCGCCGCCAGGTTCACCTCGGCACCGACGATCGTGTAATCCATGCGCACCGAACTACCGAAGTTTCCCACGTTAACGAAACCGGTATTGATGCCCATGCGCGCCTGGAAGGGGTGTTCGATGCCGCTATGGCTCCAGCGGGCGCTTAATTCCGTCAGCCGCTTTTGCATCGCCGTCGCCATTTTCACGCAGGCTACGGCATCGTCGACGACGCCCATGCTCTCGGGGTCGCCGAAAAAGACCAGCATCGCGTCACCGACGAATTTATCGATCGTCCCGCCGAACTCTAACGCAATCGCCGACATCTCGTCAAAATATTCGTTGAGGACGGCGGTAAGCTCTTCGGGTGCGAGCCGTTCGCTCGTAGCGGTGAAATCTTTGATATCGGAGAAAAAGATCGTGAGTTTTTTGCGTTGCGTATGAAGCTCGGTCCCGGTTCTTCCGCTGAAGATGCTTTCATAGATCTGCGGTGAGATATACCGCGAGATATTTGTCGAGAGGCCTAGCAGCGTGTCGTTGGCATGCGAGAGATCGGCATTCGCGCGGTCGATGATGGCGGCTTGTTTGCGCTGCTGCAGATAGACCGTTACCCCGAGCGCGAGCGCTACGAAGATATAGAGCAGCAAATACTGGAACGAGTAGAGATTCATCGCCAGCGGCTCGCTGAGAACCAGTTCTTGGATGCCGCCGACCTCGCCGATCTTCCAATCGCGTTTGGGGCTGTTGGGATCGGCGTTATGGCAGGCGACGCAGGAAGCGGTCATCACGATCGGCGTGGCGTAGCGCACCTCGGCGGTGAGGCCGTGCCAGGTGCTGCTGGAGATCGTCGCCGAGGGGTGCGCTGCAAGCGTGCGCAGAGCGGCGCGCTCGAAGCCGTCGAGCCGATGCGGCGGGCGCCCCTTAAACGGCAGATGCGAGAGAAAGCGATAGCGTACGTTGCGCTGATCGCGCGCGATCACCCCGCCGAGCGCAAGCGAGAAGGTCGCGGGGATGGGAATCGCGCCGGGGTGCCCCTTAAAGTGCGCCGTCACGACGACATCGTGGGGGTTCTGCTGGACGCTGGCGACGATCGTATTGGCGTAGTAATCGCGGATCGAGGTGATGACGCGGTCGAACGCCCGGGACTGCGTCTGGAGGAAGTCGGCCGAGATCGCGCGCAGGTCGAAGAAGAGCGCCATCGGCAAGCCGAGGAGCAAGACGACCAGGAAGGCCGCGAGAGGCCAAGAGCCTGCGAGGGTTCTCAAGCGTTTTTGCAGGGTTTCCTCCACGATGGCGAAGTTCTGCGGGGGCGGGTGGCGTTCATTCGCCTTGCAAACAATCAACCCCAGTATAAGATTGGAGGCCCTGGCTGCCGGAGCATCCCATCGTTCAGGTCGGTGGTACGGACGAAGATCGCACTGCCCTCAGTGCCTTGCTTCGCGGTGCCGCACTTCCTGCGCCGATCTCGCTGAGCCCAAGCGACGCCATCGCGGCGATCGAGGCTCGCGAGGTCGAGATCGTCTTGCTCGACGTCACCCAGCGGAGCGCCGACGTCTTTTCTGTGCTTAAGGCGGCGATACCGGGAACCGCCGGACGCGGGCGCGCCGAGGTGATCGTCACCGGGCCGAACGGGGTCGGCGATCGGCTGCAGGCATGTTTGGCGCGCGGCGCAGCCGATTACCTCTTCACACCGTTCGATACCGCGAACCCGCTTCTCGTCGTGCGCCGCTTCGAGGCGATGATCGGCCGCATTCGCCAGCGTGAGGCCACGGTCCGCATATCGACGACGCGCAAGAAAGACGAGTCGGTTTTACTGCAGATGCACAACGACGCCTCGAGACGCTTCGTGCCGCGCGAGTTTCTCGATCTTCTGGGCCGCGAATCGTTAACCGACGTGCAACTCGGCGATCATGTCTCGGGGACGATGACCGTCTTATTTAGCGATAGTCGCGATTTCACGAAACTCTCCGAAGCGTTGACCCCGACGGAGAACTTTCAATTCCTCAATTCCTATCTAAAAAACGTTACTCCGATCATCCGCACGCACCACGGTTTTATCGACAAGTATATCGGCGATGCGATTATGGCGCTCTTCCCCGATAAAGCGGTCGATGCGCTCGAGGCGGCCGTCGCGCTCTTGCGGCAAGTCACGGTCTATAACGCCGGTCGGAAAAGCGCCGGCTACGTGCCGATTCGCATCGGCATCGGCCTGCACCGCGGCGAGCTTATACTCGGCACGATCGGCGAAGAGCACCGGATGGAGACGACGGTGATCGCCGACGCGGTCAACGTCGCATCGCGAATGGAAGGCCTGACAAAAATTTTTAAGGTCGATCTTTTGGTGAGCGGCGGAGTGGTCGATGCCTTACCGAAAGGACACGGCAGTCCGCTGCGCCACCTCGGCGGCGTGAAGGCGAAGGGAAAGACGCAGAGCGTCGAGCTTTACGAATGTTATAGCAACGACGCGCAGCAGTTACGCGAACATAAAGAAACTACGAAAGCGCTCTTCAGCCAAGCGATGAGCGAGTACCGAAAAGGGATGTTTCTCACCGCCGGCAAGATGTTCGCCCGCGTCGCCGAGCTCAATAAACTCGATGCCCCGGCCGCCTATTTCCGCGACGCTTGCTCGCTCTCGATCGTACGACCTCGGAGCGCCGAACCGTGGGACGGCGCCGAGGTCGTCGAAGTGAAGTAGAGCGGCTTAGCTACAGCCGCTCGTTGCGCCGCAGGAATCGCACTTCTCGCACGAGCCGTTGCGCACCATCGTGAGCTGCCCGCATTCGCTGCACGCGTTTCCGGTGTAGCCCTTCGCCTTCGCGGCATTGACCGCTGCGTGCTGCGGGCGCTCGATCACCGCCGTGCCGACGCTCGGTGCGGCGGGTGCCGTCGCCGTTAGCGTTGCCGCACCGTAACTGCCCTGCGGCGCCTCGGGATGGAGATGCGTTGAGACCGGGTGGAGGCGTTCGGCGACGCCGGCCTGCCGAACGTTGGTCGGGCCGCTCTCTTCGGCGAGATACTCTTCTTTGGATTCCGCCGCATCGACGCCCATCGCGTCCATCTCCATCGACGGCGCGACATGCGCGAGATCGTAGCGGCCGAGATAACTGACGGCGAGCTCGCGGAAGACGTAATCGAGCAGCGAGGTCGCCATCTTGATGTGGTCGTGCCCGGCGACGGGGCCATTGGGCTCGAAGCGCGTGAAGGTAAACGCCTCCACGAACTCTTCGAGCGGCACGCCGTACTGCAAGCCGAGGCTGATCGCGATCGCGAAATTGTTCATCAGCGATCGGAAGGCCGCGCCCTCCTTGTGCATGTCGATGAAGATCTCGCCGAGTTGACCGTTCTCGTACTCGCCGGTGCGAAGATAGACTTTGTGCCCGCCGACGATCGCTTTCTGCGTGTAACCGCTGCGCCGTTCGGGCATGCGGCGGCGCTTGGCGATATACCGATAGACGAGCTTCTCGGCGATCTGCACCGGGGTGTGATATGGCTGCGGCGGCGTCTCCTCGGCCTCCATTTCGCCGCTGAGATCGTAACTCGCAGCGAGCGGTTGGCTCAGCTTCGATCCGTCGCGATAGAGCGCGACCGCCTTGATCATCTTTTCCCAGCTGTAGCGGTAGGCTTCCTTGACGTCGGCGATCGTCGCCGTCTGCGGCAGATTGATCGTCTTGGAGATCGCTCCGCTGACGAACGGTTGTGCCGCCGCCATCATGTCGACGTGGGCGAGCGGACGAATGAAACGCGTGCCGTATTTGCCGCACGGCGTCGCGCAATCGAAGACCGAGAGATGCTCGTCTTTGAGTTCCGGCGCGCCTTCGAGCGTCATGCGCCCGCAGATGTAGGCCGAGGCCTCCTCGATCTGCCGGTTGCTAAAGCCGAGCCCATCACGCAGGATGGAGAAGCTCCAGTCGTCGAGTTGCTCGGCCGAGATGCCGAGCGTCTCGGTGCAGAACGCCTCACCGAGCACGAACTTATTAAAGACGAAAGGTAACTCGAACGCGCCTGCAAGCGAGCCTTCGACCTTCGCAATCGTCGCGTCGTCAAAACCCTTCGCGCGCAGCGTCGCACGGTTGATATGCGGGGCGCCTTCAAAGGAGGCCGTGCCCTTGGCATAGGTTTCGATCTTCGCGATCTGCTCTTCGCTGTAGCCGAGCTTTCGCAGTGCCGGCGCGACGGATTGATTGACGATTTTGAAGTAGCCGCCGCCGGCGAGTTTCTTGAATTTCACCAACGCGAAATCCGGTTCGATTCCGGTGGTGTCGCAATCCATCACCAACCCGATCGTACCGGTAGGTGCGATCACGGTAACTTGCGCGTTGCGATATCCGTGCACTTCGCCGATCGAGAGCGCATCGTCCCACATTTTGCGCGCGAGCGCCCAGGTATTCTGCGTGAAGAGTGAGGGCGCGTGCGTCACCGGTGAGACGCTGAGCCCTTCGTATTCGCCGGCCGGCGTTTGGTACGCGGCGCGGCGATGGTTGCGAATGACGCGGAGCATCGAATCGGCATTGGGTTGATAACGCGGAAACGCACCGAGTTCTTCGGCCATCTCGGCCGAGCAACGATAGGCAGCTCCGGTCATCAACGCCGAGATCGCCGCGCACCAGCCGAGCCCTTCGGGCGAATCGTAGGCTAGGCCCATGTGCATCAAGAGCGTACCGAGGTTTGCATACCCAAGCCCTAAGGTCCGGAAATCGTAGGATTTCTGGGCGATCGTTTGGCTGGGGAACTGCGCCATCAGGACGCTGATCTCAAGCGTAAAGGTCCAAATGCGACACGCCTGTGCGAAGCGCGGCGCATCGAATTCTCCGTTTGCATCGAGGAAGGTCGCGAGATTCAGGCTCGCGAGATTGCACGCCGTGTCGTCGAGAAAGAGATACTCCGAGCAGGGGTTGCTCGCGTTGATGCGCCCGTCGCTCGGGCAGGTGTGCCATTCGTTAATCGTATCGTCGAATTGCAGCCCGGGGTCCGCGCACTGCCACGCTGCAAGCGCGATGCGCTCCCAGAGATCGCTTGCGGGGAAACTCTTTGCGACGCCGCCGTCGGTGCGGCGAATGAGGTTCCAGTCGGCATCGGCGTCGAGTTTAGTGAAGAACTCGTTGCCCAGCCGCACGGTATTATTCGAGTTTTGCCCCGAGACCGTCGAATATGCATCACCGTCCCAATTCACGTCGTAGATCGGCACCTGCATCGAGGTGTAGCCCTGTTTCGCGTAATCGAGCGCTTGCGCGATATTTCCCTGCGGCACGCCGGCGGCGAGCGCTTCGCGCAACGCGTGGCGAAGATCGGGATTGAGCTGCGGATCTAAGCGCGCCTGTTCGGGAAGATTCTCGACGTGTGCGGCCTTCATGATCGCATTGAGTTTGCGTTCGCAGAGCATCGAACCGACGACGAGATCGGCGACTTTCTGCTCTTCGGTCACTTTCCACGAAACGAACTGTTCGATATCGGGATGGTCGGCGTTGAGCACCACCATCTTCGCCGCACGGCGCGTCGTGCCGCCGGATTTAATCGCTCCCGCCGCGCGATCGCCGACGCGCAAGAACGACATCAGGCCGCTCGACGAACCGCCGCCGGAGAGTTTTTCACCCGATCCGCGCACGTTGGAGAAATTGCTTCCCGAACCCGAACCGTATTTGAAGATGCGCGCTTCGCGCACCCAGAGATCCATGATGCCGCCTTCGTTGACGAGATCGTCGGAGACGCTCTGGATGAAGCATGCGTGCGGCGCGGGGTGTTCGTAGGCGCTGGTGCTGCGGGTGAGCTCGGCGCTACGCGGATCGATGAAATAATGCCCTTGTGCGGGGCCGCTGATGCCGTACGCCCAGTGCAGCCCGGTGTTAAACCACTGCGGAGAATTCGGTGCGCCGACCTGGCGTGCGAGCATCGAGCACATTTCGTCGTAATAGGCGCGCGCGTCGTTCTCGCCGTCGAAATAATCGTGTTTCCAGCCCCAGTACGCCCAGCAACCGGCAAGGCGATTGAAGACGTCGCGCGCGTCGAGCTCGGCACCGAACTGTTCGTCGCGCGGGAGCGCCGCGAGGGCCTCCTCGTCGGGGACGCTGCGCCAGAGCCATTCGGGCACGCCCTCCTCGGCGACCCGCTTGCGCCGGGTCGGCACGCCGGCCTTGCGGCAATATTTCTGCGCGAGCACATCGACCGCGACCTGGCTCCAGGCCGCGGGCACCATGATGTCCTTTGCCTCGAAGATCACCGAGCCGTTGGGATTGACGATGCGCGAGGTGCGCGGTTCAAACGCCACCCCCGCATACGGCTCACCGGCAACGGAGTAGAGGCGGGCGAACTTCATGGTAGATCTCCTTATCAAAAACGCGGCAGCAGGGTGAAAAACGGATGGGCAGCGGTGGGGGAACGAACGTTCGATGGTTTTTTCGGCGAGGCAAGGTTTAGTATCTTCAAATACCGGGGCCTACTATATATGGTGGGCGTCTCGAAACTCCCTCTGGGTAGAGTGTCCAAAAGCAGAAAAAGTCGTGGGTAAGGGCGGGCGCTCCTGTGGGCAACTCCGAGGATAGTGGGGATAGAGGTTACAAACCCTTGCCGCATGCCTAGCCGCCTCCAACACGTGCCGCTCCTCGCCGGGATCCGCCCCGAGAGCCTCCTCGCCGAGGGCGTGCGCGGGCTGATTCTCGACCTCGACAACACCCTGCTGGGCTTCGGGGCGAGCGAGCCGAGCCCGGAGAACCGGGCCTGGGTCGCCGGGGCTCGCGCCGCCGGGCTCGAGATCGTCCTGCTCTCCAATAACTTCGGGCCGCGGGTCGCCGAGATCGCCGGGGGGCTGGGGCTGCATGGCATCCCCAACGCGCTCAAGCCGCTGCCGCTCGGCTTCCTGCGCGCCAAGTGGGCGTTGCAGATGCGGGCGCGCGAGGTGGTGGTGATCGGCGACCAGCTCTTCACCGACGTGCTCGGCGCGACGCTCTGCGGCATGCGCGCGATACTCGTGGAGCCGATCGAAGACCGCGATTTTCCGCTCACGCGTTTCTTCCGCCGGATCGAGCGGCTCGTGCTGCCGGAGCGCCGCGCGTGAAGCTCGCACTCATCGGCGACCCGGTCGAACATTCGCGCAGCCCGCACCTCCATCGCGGATTTCTGCGCGAGGCGGAGATCGAGGGTAGTTACGTGGCGATCGAAGTGCCGGCGGGCAATGCGATCAACGTCTTGCGGCGCATGCGGCTCGATGGATACACCGGCGCGAATATCACCACGCCGCTCAAAGAAGAAGCGCTCGCCGGGTGCGACGTTCTCAGCGACGAAGCGCGCCGCGCGAAGGCCGTCAACACCGTCTATTTCGACATGCAGATTCGCGGCACGAATACCGACGGCATCGGCTGGCGCGTCGCACTCGAAGCGATGTTGGAAGATTCGATCGCCTTACGCCGCATCGGCGTGCTCGGCACCGGGGCGACCGCGCGCGCGATCTTAGCGCAGTGCCAAGAGTACGACGCGCACGCCTACGTGTGGGGGCGCAATGCCGAGCGCGTCGAGGAGTGTATCGTCGATTACGATGCGCAACCGTGGCCGGAATCGGTGCCGGAGATCGTCGTCAGCACGCTGCCGCCGGGAGCGATATTGCCGCACGATCTCGCGATCGAGCTCGCGCAACCCGAGATCGTGATGGACGTCAATTACGGCCCGCGCGCAACCTTGGCGCGACGCTTGGAGCGCGATATCGTGACCGGCGAAGCGATGTTAGAGGCGCAAGCGCGCGCGAGCTTCGATTTCTGGCTCGCGCACCTCGACCGCGTCTCGAGCGACGACCGATGAGCGTCGCGACGATCGCCGGGGCGACGGCATTATGTGGCGTCGATTTCTACGTGATTGCGAGTAAGGATCCACGGCAATTGGGGCTCAGACCGACGGCGTGGGTACAAGGCGCTTCATTAGCGCTTGGGATCGCCGCCGGTGCGATTTTCAACAACCCGCGATTCGTCGAATACGGGTTCGTTGGCGTCGCGCTCAGCGCTATTCCGTTCTTTATCGGCTATTTGCAAGAGCGCCGTCGCGCGCGTTAGCGGCACTAACGGGCGAGGTGCCAATCGTGCCAGGAAATCCAACCATTGCCGGCGCCAAAGAAGGCGGCAAGGAGCGCTAACGTCCCGATAACGGCGACACTCGTCGCTCGACTCGCAGCTATCGTGCTGGGACGACTGAGGAAGGAATAGGCCGCACCGGTGAGCACGCCCGACACCACGGCGAATGCCGATCCTAGCATCGCTTTGACGGCCGACCCCGCAGCGAGTGCAACGGCGACCGTGGCGAAAAATACGACGCTACGCGAACTTGAGTTTTGCGGCGGACCGAGCAAACCTAAACGACGAAAAACCCATGTGAAGAGCGCCGCCAAGCCCGCGATTAAAAGCACCGTCGCGTCGAAGGTGAACCAGGAGTACGACGATACGAAGTAAGCGATGCCCGGGGTTACCTGGGCCGAGCGATGGAGTTCGTAGAGTATTTGCCCCGCGGACGACACGCCACGATCGGCTATGAAATAGATCGCAGGCAGAAGCCCGCCAACGATGTAGTCCTCGCGTTCGAATGTGTATGCGACGGTGAGAAGGGTCGCGATTCCGGCAAAAAGACCGGTAAACGATAGAAACGTGAATCCGTAGGTCGCAAAGGCGAGTGCGAATACAACCCACGACGCTGCTGCAATGATCGACGCAGCCCGGGCGCGACGCGCGCTGCCATGCGCGAGAAGAAGAACGAGCGCCGCCTCGATGACACACCCAACGCAGAACGTCGTTACCAGCGCGAACGGAGAGCGAGAGTACGCGGCGACTGCGGCGATAGCAAGCCAAAACAGCGTGGTGGGAAACACGAGCGCCGAGACGGCGAGAGCGCGCTGCTTGGAAGCGGTTGCTGATTGCAGAAGAGTGTTGTTACCGATCGCCGCGACTCCCTTAACGGATCATTCGGAGAGGGGGAGATTCGAACTCCCGAGACCGGTAAAGGTCTGCTCGCTTTCCAAGCGAGTGCATTCGACCACTCTGCCACCTCTCCAAGGCGACGCCCAGCCTTGGCCGCCCGCATGGGGGAAACCTCCGCCGGGCTGTTCCCCGCCCCCTGGCGGGTGGGACAACTTTCGCTGCGATACTAGACAGCGCTCGCTTGCTAGGTTACGCTCGCTCGACCTCCCTAGCAGAGTAACAGGGGGGCTTCACCCCGTTTCGTTCCGGGAGGGCGACCGTGAGTGCAGGGATGCTCGGTACCGAAGATCCGCCGGCCATTCGCGCCTGTGAGGCGCTCATCGCCGAGGCGATCGAACGCGGTGCCTCCGATATCCATCTCGAGCCGCGCTACCAAGGCGGCCTCGCCCGCCTCCGGATCGACGGCCTGCTGCACGACGGCACGGAATTCGAGCCCGTGCTCTTCGACCGAGTTGTAACGAGGATAAAATTGCTCGGCGGCATCGATATCGCCGAGCGCAGGAAGCCGCAGGACGGACGCTTCAGCTCAGGCGCCTTCGACGTGCGCGTCGCGACGATGCCGCTGCTGGAGGGCGAACGCGTGACCGCACGTCTGCAAGCAAACGACGCGCGATTGCCGGCAATCGACGCACTTGGATTCGAACCGCACATGCTTGCACACTTTCGCTCGCTGATGCGCTCCCCGCAAGGGCTACTCATTGCTTGCGGCCCGACCGGGAGCGGGAAAACGACTACCATCTATTCCGCGCTCGCCGATCGAGTGGGTAAGACGGAGAGCGTTTGCAGCATTGAAGATCCGGTCGAAATTCGTACGCCGGGAATCAATCAGGTGCAAGTCCACGAGAAGGCCGGCCTCACGTTTGAAAGCGCGATGCGCGGGCTTCTGCGTCACGATCCCGATGTTGTATTCGTCGGTGAGATTCGCGACCGCGAGACGGCGGAACTAGCGGCGAGTGCCGCGCTTTGCGGGCGATTAGTGGTGAGCACGCTGCATGCTGCCGACGCATGGACGGCTAAAATGCGCTTGCTCGACCTCGGGCTTGCCGAGCGCCTTGTCGATGGCGCGGTCACCGCATTTCTCTCGCAACGATTACTGCGTCGGGTACAACGCGACGGGTCCTACTCCGGGCGTATCGGAATATTTGAATTAACCGAGCCGCACTCGCTTCGTCCACGCAACTTCTCCGACCCGCTGCATCCGCTGCGCGTTGACGCGGAACGCCATGTACGAGAAGGAAGAAGCACGGCCGCCGAAGTTCATCGCGTGCTCGGAGCTTGCATGTGATGCAGGCCGTCACCCGCTGCTTTTATGACGACTTATTTTACGAAGCCCGTCGACTCGGTGCGTCGGACGTTCATTTCTCGCCCGACCGCGCACCGGCATTGCGCGTCGACGGTAAGCTCC